>OMTF01000025.1 GCA_900313925.1 uncultured Eubacteriales bacterium
TGCTTCAAATAGTAAGCCTCCTTCGTGTGAAACAACCCACGCTTACAATACTTCCTGATGAGATTATACAATAAGCGAGGGGCAGATTCAATTGTGGAATTTAACGATTTAAAGCGCTAATCTTTGGCTGCTTTCTTCGCTTCGCGGATGATGAGATCTTCCAGAAGCTCGCCCATGCTTTTCCCGTCTTCTGCGAAATGCTCCGTGATCTTGATCTTGGTATTCCCGCAGCAATAATACTCGACACCGTTTTCATCTGTTAAATAGAACGCGGTATCCGCAAGGGTCGGCTCCCGATCACCTGGATCGATGAATTCTTCTGGTGTCGGCTCGCTCGGCTCATAACATGTACACAGGTCATACGGATCTTCCTTTTTTCTTTTTGCCATGTGTGCTCTCCTTTTTCTTGATGGGACCATCATTAGTCCAGAACTGTTTTTATCCTTTGTTAGCGTTTAGAAACCCGAAATCGAGGGGGGAACGTGAAATCGTATTACCCCAGCAGAATCGCGTAGCTGGAACTCGCATGATTGCTGGTTTTTTGTTGCTCTATTTTTCCACTCCGAACCCTCTGACATTAAAACCTGTCACGCTCTAAAACCTGCAAAACCGGGGTGCAGGTCAAATCGTATTGCCCCGTCAGAATCGCATTGGGAAAGCCGCATGATTGCTGCGTTCTTCACGGCCTAAAGCGTGACACCGGCGCTATATTTCCTGCTCGTCCTTTTTGCGCCCCTGCCCGATCTCCGGCTCCAGCTGTCGGAGTATTGTTTCAATGTTGGCCTTGACGGTCTGCAGCTCCTTTTCGCGTTTCTGGCTCTCGCGGTAATCTGTGTACCCAGCATTTTTCTGCGAAGTCAGATCTTCAATTTCGTCCTGGATTCGCTTGACGGTAGGAATGGTTTTGACCCCGTTTTCTTTGAAATAACGCATAGCCGCGTCGTAGAGCATCAGTGCCGGGCGGTTTTCTTCGTAAAACTTTTCCTGCTTTTTCTTCGGCAGCTTTAAGTACTCCGCGTGCAAATCCTTTCCGGCATGAGCATTCAAAACTTGTCGCTGTAAATCTTTCTTCTTGTTCAGTTCAGCCTCGATCGCTTTTATCTCGGTACGGCTGGTCTTGACCTTTTCGTGCGCCTCTGCGAGTGCGGCGTCGAGCGCGTCCAGATCGGTCAGACCGTTTTCCTGCAAATAGATCAGCGTCTTGGCCATGGTTTTCAGATTGAAGGTCTTGCCCCAATGGATGTAAGCCGCGCCTTTTCCTTCTGCGCGTTTCGCTTCCAGATCGATTAGCTTTTCGATCTCGGGTTTTGCCGCGGGCGTGACAAAAGTGTCCGGCCTCTGACTGACAGACGGAAGGATGCGCGCTGCATTTTGTTCTATGACGGCGAGGATCGCTTCTTTGGAAAAATCATCACCCAGCTTGCGAGACGTGATCGGCTTTGTACGATCCGGCGTCAGATAGCTGAATCGTCCGCGGCTCTCTTTCACCGCAACGCCGTAATCCTCCAGCAGAAAATCGAAAAACTCATCCAGCGTTTTGGATTTTTTGAGTGCAGCGCGGATCTGTTTCCGCAGGATTTGTTTATCCGTTTCAAACTTCGTTTGCTTCGGTTCCTCACCGTTTGCAATCAACTCGGCGTTTTCTTCGTCGAGTTTTTTCTGCCCTTGCTTCTGCGCCCAATACTCGCGTTCCGTGATTCTGTTCTTGCTGCCGTTGAGCAGATCGATCTGATACAGACCCTCGCGCTGGCACATTTCCATCACTTCCGCACGGAGATAGCGGAGTGCGGCTGCGGTGCAGCGGTGCTTCATGCCGGGAAGCGTGTCGCAGGCTTTGTCCATGTACGGCATCATGGGGACGCGCTCGATGCGCAGACTGTTGATGACGATGTGCACATGAATGTTGCCGCTTTTGTTGTGACCGTCCGGGTGCGTGCAGACCAAAGCCTGGTGACCGGGGAAATGCTTTTTGCAAAACTCGAGTCCAAGCTCCTGCGCCCGATCCATCGTCAATCCGTTTTCTTCCGCGTCTCTCGGATCAAAACTGATGATGTAATGATGGGTCTTCACATCGCCGCGGGAGAGATTCTTGTTGTAGGCGAGATTCGTTTTCATGCAGGCGATGGCAAAATCCTCGTCGCCGCAGAGAACGGAATCGATGCGGTAATCCTCGCGGGGAATGAGATGACCGTCAGCATCCAGGATCGGCTTGTTGCTGCTCTCGTCGTGCTGAAAGATCAAGTAACGCTCGGCGGCCCCGAGGTCCGAGTTTTTCGAGCTCAAATGTTTGATCGTTGCCAATGGCGCTTCCCACCTCCTGCAAGATTTCATATTTCCATTCCGCCAGATCGCCGAGCGCGCGGCGGATATCTGTTGAAAGCGATTGATCGGGATATCCGGAATTAAGCGCACGGGCAATCTGATTGAGATTGTTCCCGATGCGTTTTCCCTCGGTGATCAGCTCATCGACTTTTGATAAAAGCTCCTTGTTCACCGGTGAGAATTTGATCACGGGATAAATCTGAAGCTTCTCCAAAGATGTGCGAATCATCTCCGATTGATTCATCCCATAGACCTGACACTTGCGTAAAAAGAATTTGTACTCGTCATCGTCCAGGCGCGTCTTGATGACATGACTGCGCTTGGGCGTATCGTAAGGTCCTCGCAATTTTGAACACCTCCGTGTGAGAAAAATGATCGTTTCTTTCGTTCTGCTGGGTTTGGGGAAGGCACTCCCCAACAAGTTCTGACCAAGGCAAAAATTCGGCTATCTCGAATTTTGGGCCACGGGTCGATACTTGCTCTTATATAGAAACCGTTACCCCCTGCGCCACTTTTTTCAGTTTTGCATTTCAGACGCGATTCATTTTTTGCAAACCTGATAATAAACAAGGCAGGCATCAAGCCAGAGATCACGCGCAACTGCTCATGCTGCGTGATTCTTTTTTGGACTTGATACCTGCCCTTTGCTTCCACATTCACGGGTGGGAGGACGGCTCACTATGCCAAAGTATTTTGTTCTTATGTGGCGACTCTGCCGTAAACGGGAAGATCATAAAACGAAATGACTGGCGATTCTTTGTGTCTGCACAAAACATATTTGCACTTGCACTTCGGACAGACGACCGCGAAATCTGCAGGCGTCGCTTCCGAAATACATTCCAGCGGAATCAGCTCCGATTCGTTTTTCGCTTCCCGGCTGATTGCGAATGCGATATTCTTTGCCGTGCAATTTGGATTCGGACAATCGAAGGAAGGAAGTCGATGACGATCTTCTGCGATGGAGTTTTTCAATTTCTGCCTGTTTCCTCCGTGATCAATGTTTGTGATACGAGCCTTTCACAACGCCCTGAATCTGCAGCTCGTCCACGATAATATCAGGATACGTTTTTGTGTCGGGATTGCAGGAATGAAGAATGTACTTTTTATTTCTCTGATCGAAGCCGAGTTTTTTCAGATTGTTCTTTCCATCGAAAAGCGCAATGACAAGATCGCCCTCGTTGGCCGTCTGCTGACGCTTTACAAAAACGTAATCGCCGGAGAAGATGCCCGCGCCGATCATGCTCTCACCTTTGGCGATCAGAGCAAAGTAATCTCCCTTTTCCACCAAAGACTCCGGCATACGGATGTACTCGATGAAGCGCTGCTCCTCTTCCTGCCCAGGACCGCAGGCAACGGTTCCGAGCACCTGCAGCGCGTGGATAGGCGCGGCGTCCTCCATCAATTTTGTGCGCGCGGTACGGCGGCCGGAATAATCCAGCGATCCGTCCTCGCGCATGGAAATGAGATAACGGTGCACGGTGGAAAGAGGAATGCCTGTGCCTTCGACGATATCGCGCACGCTGGGAACCTCATCATGTTCGCAAAAATGTTTGTCGATGTACTCCGCGATGATTTCCTTTTTCGATGGATCGATCCGTCGCATATAGCCTCCAAATAAAAACACAAGATGTTTCGGTAATAAGAATATACCACGTGAAACATCACGTGTCAATATTAATTTGAAATTAATTGTTTCTGATTTATGGCGGCTGACATCAACTACTTTCCAACGATTGTTTTCCTTTTCATTTTTATTTTATAGGGATTGCGAGTTGTTTGCTTGAAAACAAGCAGCTGAATGGTTTATATTATGAATAATACATCACGGTATAGTAAGCCGAGCACGGGAGCGTTTATCAGTCTGCTCAACATCCTGAAGAATTCTCTTTGCTCAAAGGCCAGCCAAACAAACGCGGCAAAAACAAGTCGAAGAAAAGTAGTCTGTCAAAAGAAAGCTGCAGAGAAAAATGAAATTCAAACACACGAAACGGCCCGGTTTTCTCCTGGGCTTTATAGATTTCTTTACAGCCGGTCTGTTCTTCCTGCTGTATATGCCTCTCGGCGGGCTGCAGGATGAGCTGGAAGAGATCCTGGGTCATCCGTTACAGCCATACTGGAAAGCCTATCTGCTGGGCATCCCGACGCTGTTCATCTATACTCTTATATGGATGGCGCGGATCGCAGAGGAGCTGAAAGCAAAAGCGATCGATCTGGGGATCGAAGGTCCTTACACATCGTGGCGGCACATGTTCTGGTGGAACATGCTCGGCTGTCCGTGCTGCGGCCCGATGATCGCAACAAAAAGGTTTTTCGACACACTGAACAAGGTCGAGACTGAACTAAACTGAGAGTGGACTGGGAAATATGAAAGCATGAAAGACCATTTGACCGAATCGGAGCTTTATCAACAGTTGGCAGCGCTGACCAAGAAGCGGGACGAATGGGAAGCGAGCATTCCTTATGTTTCGTCGCTCCTCGATTCCTCTTCCGTCAAGATCCGGGCAAAAGCGCTCTGGCTGCTCGGCGAGATGGGGCTTGCGTTCCCGGCTTCGATTGGAGCACATGTCCCCGCTATCGCGTCTTTCTGTGACAGCGCGGAGCCGCTTCTGCGCGAGCGCGCTCTCAACGCGCTCGGCAGGATCGGACGAGGGAGCTTCTCTGCCATTGAGCCGTTTTGGGAGAAACTGTTTCAGTTTGCCTCGGACGAGGCTGCAAACGTCAGGCTTAGCTTCATCTGGGCGTCGGAGAACATCGTAGCGAACACACCTGACCCGTATGAAACATACATGCCGGTGTTTGCCGCGCTGTTGCATGATGCGGACGATAAGGTTCGGATGGAAGCTCCGGAGATGTTCCGTGTTCTCGGCAAACGCAGACCGCAGTTTGTAAAGCCGTATATGGAGGAACTGCGCACACTTTCTGAGACCGACGAGAATCGGGTCGTCAGGATCCACTGTCAGGGTGCGATCAAGGTGGGGGAAAGAGAAAACACCAAATAAGGGAAAAAGCAGAACGCGCCGGAAAGAGCTTGACCGCTCCTTCCGGCACATTTTTGTTTAAATCTAAAGGATCTGTTCCATCAGCAGCAGAGCGCGCCGGTCACAGAACGCCATATGTCGCGCTCGACGCAGACGTTCAGGCCGCAGCAGCCGGCCGGTTCGAGATTGTATTTCAGATACAACTCCGCCAGCATACGTAACCACTCTTTCCTTGTTATACTCTTCTTCAATTAAACGATTAAAATCGTTTTATTCTCTGTGCGCCCAATGGCTCACAGAGAAAGGCGCATTGCGCCTTTGAAGAAACCGTGCAATACCAATCTTGAGCAAAGCAGATGCTTTGCTCAGCGCAGCGGCTGCTGCGTATAAAACGCTTGAAAATCAAGCGTTTTATTGTAAATTGGTATTATCGGATCAATGTGCAGATCCAGGCCGCAAGAGCGGAAGCCGCTGGGAAGATGATAAGCAGCTTCAGCAGTTGGCTTTTGATGTTATATCCGTACTTTTTCAAGGGGTACACGCTCCCGACCTCCGGATAGTAGAATTGGAAGAAGTGGAACCTCATCAGCAGGAAGTAGTCGAAGCAGATCATGTCGTAGAGCTT
Organism: uncultured Eubacteriales bacterium; assembly: GCA_900313925.1. GTDB lineage: Bacteria > Bacillota > Clostridia > Oscillospirales > Oscillospiraceae > UBA2922. The sequence goes on from OMTF01000025.1 coordinate 5,926, forward strand.
ATAGATCGAAAATATGAGCACGAACCGCAGGAAGAACTGCCGGAAGGTAAAGCCGCTTCTGAAACCGTCCCAGACCGCAATCGCACCGACGCCCAAGATCATAACGACGCTAAACGCTAGGAGCGCCCATCCGATGGTTCTGGCTCCGTAAAACAATTCTTTTTCCCTCGGTTTAATCACGGCCCGGGCTTCCTTTGGCGCCGATGAGAAAAACTTTTCGTTCTGAATAAAGGCCACCGCAGATAACAGCATCAGCGTGATCGCCGCGCAGAACACAATTGCCAGAAAAACGGTCAACAGCATCCGATTTCACCTACCATTCACGCATGGCCTCTTGCAGCCGCCTGTCTATATCCACTCTGGTTTCTTTACACTCCTTCGGATATTCTTTTCCAGCACGGAACATCATACGGACGAGAAGAGAGGAGCCCACCGGCAGCATCTTTTTCAGCATGGACTCGGGGAAAGCAAAGTGCGTGCCGTGCGCATACATCCAGGCTTCAAAGCTGCTCTCGTGCGGCAAAGTGTCAAGCCGAGCCTCCATGCGGCGGATGTATTTGCAGGTGTCCCAGAGCACATCATCCTCCGCTCCGATGCAGATGATCCTGCCGCGGATCCGTTCGACCTTGATCTTTTCCTCCTCTTGAAGCGTGTGACGGCGCTCCGACTCGTCAAACATTTTTCGGGACGCGATAAAGTCGCCGCCTGCCTTGGATTCCGCCCGGATCTTTTGCCAGTATTCCGGATGACGGTAAGCATAGGGCAGGAAAGGAAGCGGCTCGCCCCGCCAGGCTACGGAGGATTCCCCGTCGCCAGGGCGCTCCCGCACCCCGTCCTTTCCGTCCTGATAGAAGCCTTCCATGATGAAATCCGAAGGGGAAACTGCGATCGTCAACGTGATCTCAGGATAATAGGACGCGGCGACCAGCGCCAGCATGCCGGTGGTGGACGCGCCGATGATGCCGAGCCTTTCGCAGCCTTGTGCGTTCATAAAGGCGATCGCCTTTTCAAAGCGCTCCAGCGGATAGTTGTGATGTCCGTAGTCCTTCTTATCCGGCGACATAGCCATGACATGACAGCCGTTTTCGTGGAGCCACTTCGCGCCGCAAACCGCCATGCGGTCCTCCGCGCTGTCTCCCAGCATCAGGATCATGCCGCGCCTGCTTCCAACGGGGTTTGCGTACCACGCGCCGCAGAAGCCGTCTTTTTCTACAGTGAATATCTGCTTTTTCATTTGTTTGACCTCCGATCTGCACATCATCCGGTCAGTCTGCCAACAAGCCAGCACAGGCCGCCGACGATGGCGGCGACCGGGACGGAAGCCGGGATCAGCTTCACCATCTTCCAACGCTTTACCCTCGTGCTGTGCCAGGTGTCGTTTAAGTCCTCTGTCCCGGGGATCAGCCACCAGTCGGAGAGCGCCACCCAGATCGTGTCGATCACGAGCCAGTCAAAAAACTCCGCGCCCAGAAACAGCACGTAATACTGCCAGCAGCAGTCCCAGTAGCTTCGTGCCCCGTTCACGAACAAGATCATGATGAGAGGCGCCAGGATCATCCAGGCCAGAATCAAAACATAGGCAAACATTCGCCTCTTTTTCAGTTCGTCCGGTGTGATTAGGCCCAGATCGATCACCCGATCCTGCACGGCCTTCGGATAAAAGAAGATACCGCCGATCGGACCCCTTTTGTGGACGAGGATCGCCATGTAAAGCGCGTAGCAGACCCAGAGGGTCAGGATCTCAAAGATGATTTTCCAGACCATACTTATGCCCTCGTCTTGTCCCCTGCAGGGAAATCGTTTCGGCTCGCCTTCCTCCCGCCAAGGAACATTACGATCCAGCCAAAGCTCTCAAAGCCAGAAGACAGACCGTTAAAGGGAAGAGGCAGCATCCACTCCAATAAAAATCCAATACACGCAATGAGCAGCGGCGCTGCCAGAGCCCAGGCTTTTTTGAGCGGCAGAATGCCCTTCAGCACAACGGCGATCCAAGCGCCTGTGGAAGTGATTCCGAGCACAATGAAGCTGACCCAATAGGTTATGAACTGAACGCTGTAGGTGCGGTTCCACATCTGCACCGCAAGCTCCGTGTTTCCGCCCGCGGCGTCATAGATCACGTTGAAGTTATGGATCAGCGTTCCGCAGGCAAGATGGAAATACATGAAAACCATGATGCCCCAGACCAAGCCGATAATGTAGGCTTTGAGGAAAAACCGATCCCATTTTCCTTCGCATTTGCTAAACCTGTACTGCAGGTAGCGGATAAAGGCCAGCGCGGCAACCGTGTACAGTGCCGTACCGAGCATGCCCCCGACGTTGGATACCGCGATCCGCCAGTCGGCAATCGTCAGCCACCCGGAGGAGATCATTCCCGAAATCGCATAGCTGTCCGCCGGTTCAAGGCCCATGCAGTAATCCCCGATGATGGCGAGGATCATACCGGGAATGATCAGCAGCATTCGTCTTCGTATTCTGTTCGCTTCCGTCCCTGTCATGATGTTTCCGCTCCTTTACACCGGCGTTTCCATGAATTCGTCGATAGTCTTCAGCACGGGTTCTGCGTATTTCTCCCCGCCGAAAAGCCACTGCTCATGCTGCATATCAAATTCCCGTATCTCCGGGTCTCGGAAATACTTTTTATATCGTTTCAGGTATTTCTCACCCATCTTGTTGGCGTAGATGAAGTGGACTTTCGTGCGCTCCACATGGATATCGTCCCGAAGATGGGTGAGCAGATCTGTGTAATACTCGTTCTTGATGGACACGGGAGAGAACTTCTCAAAGCAGGCCATAAACTTGTCGGCCGTCTCGTCGTCCATTTCAAAAAAGCCTTTGAGCTTTTCCCTGGTTTTCGCTCTCTTCTTTTCGCTTTTTGTAAAGCTTGTCAGCAGCGGTACCACCAGCTTCGACTGCAGCCACGCGCTGAGTCTGCCGCTCTGGTCAAGGTCGGGACTTCCGAAAATGCCGTGATCCAGATGCACGTTCTGCCGCTGGATCAGCTGCCCGACGAAGCTTGAGCCGAGAGAGGAGCCGATCGCGCCGTCGATCCTGCCCCCATAGTTTTCCTTGATGTATTTCTCGATTTTTTCGGTGACGGTAATCATATCGGGGAATATGGAGCCGTTGCCGTCAAAGCCGTCATAGTTGACACAGACCAGATGATACTTCTCCCCGAGCCTGTCCAGCACGGAGCCGAAATTCGTCTGATAGTCGCAGGCTGTTCCGGGCAGCAGAAACAGCACTTTTCCCGTTTTCATACCCATTTCATCGAATTGCATGACGATTTCCTTTCACTTTCTCGCCAATACCGTAATCCACGGTTTGGAGGGATGATGGATGCTCTTCGTCTCACTGAAACCGGCCGCTTTCAGGGCAGCTTCAATCTCTTCGGCCGTGTAGCAGCGCATCCCGTCTATGATTTTCTCAAATTTCTTTGCCGTCGCGTCCGTGCCGTCCGACTCGTTGCAGATCAGGAAGCAGCCGCCCGGCCTTATTACTTTCGCGACCTGAGCAAAGCAGTCTTCCAGTCCCGGCCAGAAATACACGGTCTCAAACGCGGTTGCAAGGTCGAAGCTCTCCTCCGGGAGCTTAAGATCGGATACGTCGCCCTGTCGCACCGTGCAGCGCCCGGCTTCGATCATTCCCCGGTTATAAGCTGCCGAGTTTTCCACGGACAGCGGCGAACAATCAACGGCAGTTACATGCGCGCGATCGTACTTTTTCAGCAGCTCGCCCGCGTTTCGTCCGGCTCCGCAGCCAAGCTCAACGATCGCCTCCGGGGATAATTCCGGCAAAAACGCCATTCCCCAATCCGCCAGCTTTGCGTGACCGGGATTCATTCCTTTGAGCATCACTTTGCCGAGAAAACCCTCCGGTCTTCTTGTCTGATTAAAGAATTGTTTTAAGAACCCCATAGTCATTCCTCCTCGTTCAGAAAGCGTGTGACTTCCTCGTAAAACCGCTCCGGGAGCATCAGCACAAGCTCCGCATGGGCCAGGCCCTTCAACTCTCTGGCAACCGTCTGCGGATACACCTTGCAGGTATAGGCCAGGTCGTTTTTCCGGGCCTTCTTTTCTTCCTCGCCGTACCAGTATTCGATCTTTGTATCCACAGCCGGAACGCGCCCCGGCATGGAATAATTGTTCGTGGACCAGAAGACCCTGTAGATCGTCCGGGGTGAGAAGTGGTGCTTCTCGAAGTCAAAGATCCTCCGGTAATGCTCGTCGGGATTTTCGCCCTCCGGCGTCCAGCGCTCCGGCGGCATGGCCAGCTTCATGAGCGTCATGGACTTCGTGCCCAGCATCACGGTGATCCAGTCCCAGACGGAGATCAGTCGGCAGATCAGGCGCGGATACGGATAGGGCGTGATGCCTGCGTCGATGATCGCTTTGTCCACAGAAATGCTTTCCGTAGCCAGAAAGCGGATCACGCTGGCCCCGCCCATGGAAACGCCATACATAGCTTCTACGTGCGAGACGCCCTTTTCCCGAAGATAATCGGCTGCGTCCCGTACGTTTTTTTCGATGGAGACGAACTCTGTGCCCTGCTCGTCGTGTCCGTCCGCGATGAAAAGATAGACGTGATAGTCTTTTGCGATGGCCTCAGCGGACGCCTTGAACACCCACCAGGGTTCCGCGGCGCACTGAAACATCACGAAGCTCTTTGCGTTGGCCTCACCGAACTCGTATACCTTCATGCTCCGCTATGCTCCTTCACCTTTCTGATCATCATGTCCCAGCCGTCTCGGCCTTCCTTGCAGATCGGGAAAACCGGATAGCAGTGGAACAGCCCTTTGCCCACGATCATCTCATAGTCCGCGCCAGCCTTTCGCATGGCCGCCTCGAAAGACGGCGCGCAGGCGTAGAGCGTCTCGTCCGAGCCGTAGATAAAGGTCACATAGGGGCAGTTCGCGAAGTTCCCGTTCTGGAGCCGGATCATATAGTCCGGAACGCTGTCGTCACCATGCTTCATGATGATCTCTGCTGTCCGCATGTATTCAGCCGGGATCGCCACGTCCTTTTTGTCCAGTTCCAGCATCCGCTGCCATTCCTCCTCGCTCGCCACACAGGTTCCGGGAGAGATGGTCATGATATACCCGGGCATCGGCATATCCGGTTCGTTTTCATTGATATACGGCACCATACCCAGCGCCAGGTTTCCGCCCGAGGAAGTTCCCAGGACAGAGATGCTCTCCGGTGAATAGTGCCGGAGCATTTCCTTATATGCCGCGTGAATCATCTCATAAGCCCTCGTCAGAGGAACATCCGTGCAGAGCGGATAATAGGGGACGTACACATCGAGCCCCGTCTCTTTCGCAAAGCGCAGGGCCTTTTTGACAGAGCCGGGGCGCGGAGCGCTGATCATACCGCCGCCGATGATGAAAAGGTTTGCTTTGCCTGCCGGCGTTTTGTGCTTCATCGTCACGACCGGGCAACCGCAGACGGTGATCCGGCCTATATTAAAATCCGGGTCCTTAAGCTCCGGGATCTTGTTTTTCGCATTCGCTTTGCGCCGGTTGTTCAGCAGATCGTCCACATTCCCGTTCCAGCGCCTTTTGATTCCGACTGCTTTGACCAGTGCTTTCAGCACTTCATACTTGATAGACATGGTTACCTCCTGCCTACAAAATAAAAGCACTCCGCGGCGTCATGCAACATGCCGTCCTGCGGAGTGTTTAAGAGCGATCAAGGAGCGTTGCCTGATACGCTGTTCATTCTGTTATTTATTGTTGCAGCGTTTATCTTACAGCTACCGCAGGTGCTGCAGCCGACGCAGGCTCCACAGGAGGCGCAGTTGCCGCCGCAGGAGCGCTTTCCCGCTTTCCTGTCGCGCACCATGCCACGGATCAGCAGAGCGACGATCAACGTGATGACGGCGACAAGAATAAGATTGATCCAGTTGGCCGAGAGCCAAGCGAGCATTTCCATCACATCCTTTAAGAGAGGGCGCGGCGCTGTGAGGCGGGAGGTGCTGAAATCCACACAGCGCCGCAATCGGAGAGGGGTAAGAGAGACATAGCTTCCTTGTTATCAGCTTGGGGACAGTGCTGTGAGGAAAGAGGTGAACCTCACAGCACCGTCAAATAAAGAGAGGGAGGGTTGAGAGATTTCTTATTTTACCGTCAGCTTCTGCGCTTCCTTATAAGGCTTGAAGAGCTGCCACAGGAGAGCGGCGAGCATCACCAGCGCCAGGATCAGCCCAACGATGTTCATCCCGCCGACAAACAGACGGCCGAGCTGCCACACGATCAGAGCGATCACATAGGCAAAGCCGCACTGGTAGCCGATGGCAAACCAGGTCCACTTGCGGCTGTTCATCTCGCGCTTGATGGCGCCGATGGCCGCGAAGCAGGGGGCGCAGAGGAGGTTGAAAATCATGAAGGAGTAGGCCGCGAGCCTGCCGTGGCCGCCGGAGAAGGCGTTGAAGTCCTCCTCAACGCGGCCCCAGATCTGGTCGCCGTTCTCCTCCAGCTCTTCCTCGCCGTCCTTGTCGTCATAGGCATACAGCACGCCGAAGGTGCCGACGACCTCCTCCTTGGCGACAAGGCCGGTCACGGTCGCGACGGTGGGCTTCCAGTCGCCGAAGCCCAGGGGCTTGAAGATGACGGACACGGGCTGCGCCACGCGGGCCAGGATGGAGTCGTCCATCGGCTCGACCTCGTCCTCGGGGATGCCCATGCGGTCGGCGACAACGGTGACATATTCGTCGGTGACGACCGTATCGTCCTCATACAGCTCGTCGACCATGCCAAACCGGCCGTTGACAGAGCCGAAGCTGGAGAGGAACCAGATGATGATGGAGGCGAGCACGATGACGGTGCCGGCGCGCTTGATGAAGCTCCAGCCGCGCTCCCAGGTGCCGCGCAGGACGTTGCCCCAGGCGGGCAGATGGTAGGCGGGCAGCTCCATGACGAAGGGAGCCGGGTCGCCGGCGAACATCTTGGTCTTCTTGAGCATGATGCCGGAGATGACGATGGCCGCGATGCCGATGAAATAAGCGGAGGTGGCGACCCAGGTGCTGCCGCCGAACAGAGCGCCGGCGATCAGGCCGATGATCGGCATTTTGGCGCCGCAGGGGATAAAGGTGGTGGTCATGATGGTCATGCGGCGGTCGCGTTCATTCTCGATGGTGCGGGTCGCCATGACGCCGGGAACACCGCAGCCGGTGCCGACGAGCATCGGGATGAAGCTCTTGCCGGACAGGCCAAACTTGCGGAAGATGCGGTCCATGATGAAGGCAATGCGCGCCATGTAGCCGCAGTCCTCCAGCAGGCAGAGCATCAGGAACAGAACGAGCATCTGGGGCACGAAGCCGAGCACCGCGCCGACGCCCGCGAAAATACCGTCGGAGATCAGGCCGACCAGCCAGGGAGCGACGCCCCAGCCTTCCAGGATCGCGCGGGAGCCGTCGGTCAGCCAGGCGCCGCCGAGCACGTCGTTGGCCCAGTCGGTGAGGAAGGTGCCAATGGAAACGCCGCCGTCCGCAATGGAAGTGCCCATCGACAGCGCATAGACGAGGAACATGACGACCACGAAAATCGGCAGGGCGAGGATGCGGTTGGTGACGATCCTGTCGATCTTGTCGGAGGCCGAGAGCTGGCCCTTCCCTTTTTTCTTATAGATACCCTTGAGCATCTGGCCGATATAGATGTAGCGCTCGTTGGTGATGATGCTCTCGGCGTCGTCGTCCAGCTCCTTCTCGGCGGCCCGGATGTCTTTTTCGATGTGGGCCTTGATCTCATCCGAGAGGGCAAGGCTTTCCACCACCTTTTCGTCGCGCTCGAAGAGCTTGATGGCGTACCAGCGCTGCCGCTCCTCGGGCAGATTATGTACCGTGACCTCCTCGATGTGGGCCAGCGCGTGCTCGACCGGGCCGGAGAAGCTGTGCTGCGGGATCGTCTTGCCGTTCTTCGCGGCCTCGATCGCGGCCATGGCCGCTTCCTTGACGCCGTCGCCCTTGAGGGCGGAGATCTCCACGATCCGGCAGCCGAGCTGCCGCGACAGTTCACTCACGTTGATGCTGTCCCCGGCCTTTTTGACCAGATCCATCATGTTCAGCGCGATCACCACCGGGATGCCCAGCTCGGTGAGCTGCGTGGTCAGATAGAGGTTTCGCTCCAGGTTCGTCGCGTCCACGATATTCAGGATGGCGTCCGGCTTTTCCTCCATGAGGTAATTGCGGGCCACGACCTCTTCCAAAGTATACGGAGAGAGCGAATAGATGCCGGGCAGGTCGGTCAGAACGACCTCCTTGTCGACGATCAGCCTGCCTTCCTTCTTCTCCACGGTGACGCCGGGCCAGTTGCCGACGAACTGATTGGAGCCGGTCAGCTTGTTGAACAGGGTGGTCTTGCCGCTGTTCGGGTTGCCCGCCAGGGCAATGCGCAGTTGTTTGTTCTCCATCTTATTCCACCTCGATCATTTCTGCGTCGGCCTTGCGGATCGACAGCTCGTAGTTTCTCACGTTGACCTCGATGGGATCGCCGAGAGGGGCGAGCTTGCGGACAAAGACTTCCACTCCCTTGGTAATGCCCATGTCCATGATGCGGCGCTTGACCGCGCCTTCGCCGTGCAGCTTCACGACCTTGACGGTCTCGCCGACTTTGACTTCTCTGAGTGTTTTCATCCTCATTTCTCCTTTATGTCATTTTGATCAAACCATGATTTTTGCGGCCATCTCTCTGCTGATGGCCACCCGGGACTCTTTGACTTTTACGATCAGGTTGCCACCGATGGTGTTCATCACCGTAACGACGCCTCCTACCGTAAAGCCCATATCCTCCAAGTGCTTTTTCATCTCAGGACTGCCGCCTACGCGCCGGATGATGTTTTCTTCTCCGGCGTCCGCCATCACAAGGGGTATCATCTTGTTTACTCCCTTCGATCAAATAAATGTCTCTTCTTGTTGTAAGTTATATCTAACCTCTTGCGCGAAAGAAAGGGTTAGAACTTGCTAACCTGCACGTAGTTTAACACCCTTAATAATCGTTGTCAATCTCTAATTTGCATTTATGTGTTTTTCTTGCTTTTTCCTTTAGTTAGTGCTATCTTATTTTTGGGTGATGACAATGAATATTCATAAATCCGCGGAAGATTATCTGGAAGCCATGCTCATGCTCAAGCAGGAGCGCGGCTACATCCGTTCCGTCGACGTAGCGGACAAACTGAGCGTGACCAAGCCGAGCGTCAGCTATGCGACAAAGCGTTTGAAGGAGAGCGGATATATCTCCTTCGATCCCGCGGGGATGATCGTGTTGGAAGCTCAGGGGCTGGAGATTGCGGAACGGATGCTTGAGCGGCACAATCTTCTGACCGAGCTTTTGATCGGGCTGGGCGTCAGCCCGGAGACCGCACGCGACGACGCATGCAAGGTCGAGCACGATCTGAGCGTGGAAAGCTTCGACGCGATCCGTGCTCATGCGAAGAAATACCGCTGATTGATATTGTGGATAATGAAATGACCTCCGATCCGTTTCAAGCAGATCGGAGGTCATTTGTTCTTCCTTTATTTACTTCTTTCCCACCAGCAGCGCGGAGCCGGAGAGCGCCATCCACTTCGCCTCCCACGGGGACATAAACATCCCGTTGGTGGTGTCGATCAGTTCGACCTTCTCGTAGCCCATGGCGCGGAGCTTGTTGGCAAAGGCCTGCATATCGCCGTATCTGGCTTTGGAGAAAATATCATGAAGGGCAAAGGTTCCGCCCTTTTTCAGTACCCGCAGCGTTTCCAACAGGATCTCCTGCCGGTCGCGGCCGAGGATGTTGTGATAGACGTAATTGCTCACGACCGCGTCAAAGCTCTCGTCGGGATAATCCAGCTTCAGCGCGTTGCCTTGCCGGAATTCAACGTTGCTCACGCCCTCGGCTTTCGCATTGGCCTCACAGAGCGGCTTGTTGTAGGAGGCGTACTCTTTGCCCCAGCGGTCGATGCCAATAAAACGGGCCATTGGGCTGCGCTTGGCGCAGGCGATCGTCAGCGCCCCGCTGCCGCATCCCACATCGAGACCTACGCCGCCCTCCGGCAGCTTCACGTACTCCGCGATCCCCTCGATGATCTGCTTCGACATCTGCCGCTTGCCGTCATAGGAGAAGGCGCGGTACAGCAGTTCCATCCACAGTGCGGTTCCGCCCAGTGCTGTACCCGTTAGAAGGAGAGCGCCTGTCGAGGTTGCCTTTACGGTTTCGTTTTTGATCAGCCCGGTGCAGCCGCAGACCGCAGCCAGTCCGAAGCATCCTGCCGCAGCTGCCGCAGTCCCCAGTACCATGCCCTTCGGCATCCAGTTCTTGTATTCCGGTTTCATCTGTCATACCTCCTTTATTTCACACATCGGAAGATGCCCTCCGCCCGAACGGTATGAACATGGACCTCGGTATACAGCGAGCGCAGGCGCTCCTCAAGGCTTTCCTTCGTCTCAAAGGGCGGGGTGAAGAAGCCCTTGGGGACGTACATGTGTCGCACAAACCAGTCGGTGCAGGCAAACTCCCCGGCGATATAGAAGCAGCCGCAGAAAGTGCCGCCCGGCTTCAGGACGCGGAAGGTCTCGCGGAAGGCGGCTTCCTTGTCCGGGAAGGCGTGGAAGCCGTTGAGCGAGAGCACAAGATCAAAGCTCTCGTCCGCAAAGGGAAGCGCGCCCACGTCCCCCTGCACGAAGGACACGTTGTTGATCCCCATGCGTGATGCGCGCTTTTTTGCGTTTTCCATCATGTCCGGAGAACAGTCCAGACAAGTCACCCTAGCCTCAGGGAGGGAAGCGTAGAGCGGCATCGTCAGCACGCCCGTCCCCACCGGCACTTCCAGGAGACTCCCGGAAAAGCCCTCCGGGATCGGCGCGAGCGCGTCGTCGATCCACTTTGCTGCCAGTTCCTTGTCCAGTCCCCAGATCAGGCCGTCCATCAGCTTGCCCAGGAGCGTGGAGCGGGTGATGATCCCGTCATAGAGATTGCCGAACTCGCCGAGCTCCTTGTAGGACCGGCGGATCTCGTCATGCCGAGTCATAGTGCTGCCTCCTCGAAGACGATCTTCACGATCTTCATCTTCACCAGACTGTCGCAGAAGCGGATCATCAGCTTGTGAAACAGACCGACGTCCTTGTAGATATCCCGATACCCGCGCATGTAGCTCTTCGCCGTGACGGAGGCGAAACGATCGCTCCAGCTCCGCAGCTTTGCCTCATCTTCCAGGGAAAAGAAAGCGCTCACGTCAGTGATCCCGGCCTCCTTGAGCCAGGTCTTGCGCATCAACTTCGCCCCGCGCTCGTTGCAGGAATCGAAAGCCAGCACCGCGCCGGGAAAGCGCTCGGCCATGGCGGCGAACAGCCGCTTGACGTCCTCGGTTTTGAAATAGTAGAACACCCCGGCGGCAAAGAACACCGCGCCTTGAGAAGCGTCGATCCGATCCATCCATGCAAGGTCATTCAGGTCGCAGGCAAGATTGGTTTCTCTTTTCCCTGCAGGCAGCAGCTCATTTCGCACGGCAATCACGTCCGCAAAATCCAGGTTGTATCCCCGGCAAAGGCCGTTATCCACCTTGGAAAAGGTGTCGTCCAACCCGCAGCCGAGGTTGACCACGGCGGCTTCCGGGTGCGACTTCAAATAGCTCTCGACCTCGCAGCGCAGATCGTACTGTCGCTGCGCCACCTCCAGCGCCCCGAAGAGACCGGCCGGAGATTCCATCTTCTTCCGTTTCTCTTCAAAGTCATAGTCCAGCGAGTCGCAGATGCGCTTTGCCTCGGGATCGGAGAACAGCTCCGGGAAACGCTCGGAGCAGACCAGCCGCCCGAAAAGCGGGATCACCAGCGTCTCCTGAACCGTGTTTTTCTCGATGTGGTATTTCACCATTTGAACAGCCCCTTCTTTTCATAGGGCTCCGACGTAACAGACAGGCAGGTGTAACCCGTCGCAGCAACGGCGTCTTTCAAAAGGCTTTCGTCAACGGCCGCCTCTGTCAGAAAGCTCGCCTCGCCTGATCTGTGGGAGGCGGAGACCTTCTTCGCAGAGGGAACGGTCTTGCGGATCACATCATTGATGTGCGCCTCGCACATCGAGCACATCATCCCGTCGATCTTCAATGTTGTTTTCAGCATGTTTAAGTCCTCGCTTTCTTCTTGTATCCGCAATCGCAGTACGGGCCGCCGGAAGCCAGGGTATACTGCCGCACGAACTCCGCCGCGCCGCCCGCCTCGCTCATCGTGTAGTCCAAACGGCATAGGACCGGGACGTACTCGAACAGTCCCAGCTCCTTCATCAGCGTGCAGATGCCGCAATGGGAAAAGCGGGCCTCGTAGCCGCTGCCGTCCGGATAAGGCAGAAATTCCATGTTCCACGAATAGGGATTGCGATCCGCCGCGTTCAGCGCTGCGGTCTTCTTCATGCCCTCGATATCCCGCGCACTGAATTTCGCTTTTCCGCCCATGCGGCAGAAGGCCTTCATTGACCCGGTCATCATGGCCGCGGCGTAGTAATCTGCAAGCTCCTCCACATCTGGGCGCTTCGGCAGTTCCAGCACGAAGGACGCGAGCATCGCGCAGCTTGCGATGTTCATAGGAAAACGGTCGCCCTTTTCAAAGTCCGGCAGCTTTGCAATCAGCTCACGGTATCTGCCGTGGGCCTTTTTTGTGATCTGCGCCGCCTCCGCACGGTCATAGCCCAGCGCTTCCGTCAGCTTCCGGCGAAAGCTTGCTGCGAAAAGCGCCCACATCCCCGCGGGCAGTCCGGGATATCTCATGATAAAAACACCTTCCTTTTCAGCGGTACCGTGCGCGCCGATTTCTCGGTGTCGTCGTCCTCCACGTAGCCGTCGTAGGGCGCTTCGGGATCGCGATATTTCCTGGCGAATGGTTTACATAATTCATTTCGATGAAGGAACGCAAGGTCGAGATCGTCTGTCCAGCCCGTGTGACCGGTGATGATCTTCAGGGGCTTGTTTCGGGCGCGGAGATTCGCTTCCAGTTTTTCCAGGGATTGTACCGACAGCTTGTTGTCCTCCGCCAGCGTGGCGAGAAAGCTGTAGCCGCCGTCCGCGCCGAACCAGATCGTGTCGCCGGTAAAGAGATACTCGTCGTCGATCAGATAGACCATGTGCCCCCAGGTGTGGCCGGGGACGAGCAGGCACTCGATCTTGATATCCCCGATCTGAACGGTCTCGCCGTCTTTGAGCAGTATCTTTTGATTGTCCATTTTGACCATCGGCAGCTTATAGGCCCCGTAGAAGACCTTTCTCCGCGTCTCGCCGGTGAGATAGCGGTTTTCGATCTCACCGACATAGACCGTCGCGTCTTTGAACAGGCATTCGCTGTCAGTTTCCAGTGCACCGACGTGATCCGTGTCCTGATGCGTGATCAGAATGTGCAGGATATTCGACGGGTCGATGTCCAGCCAAGCCATCTTTTCCCGTAGGCGAGCGTAGTTGTATCCGGCGTCGATCATGATCGTCGTGCCGTTTTTCGTATAGAAAAAGATATTGGCGACCCACTCCCGTACACAGGCGACCCGCCCGTCGATCCACCCGGTGTTCAGCGGCTTGAAGATCGCCTTGCCGCGGAACAGGAGGCTCATAGACTTTTTCTGATTGTCTGAATCCTTCCTTGCCATTTGAAAAAGCTCTCCTCAGTTTTACAATACCAGAGCATTGGTGTAATGTAGCTAATTATTATTAGCTGACTCTAACTTCGGAGTATAGCACAGAGCTTATGATTTGAAAAGCCCCATTTCTCACTTTTTGCTCTCTTCCACCTGCCCAATGCATGAGAGCTTGACAAATGAGTTAAAGTATGTATAATGTCGTTAGATATATCTAACTTCTGCGGGTGGTGAACGTACATGCTTTCCCATGAGGAACAAAGCGGAGCTTCCCCTGAAAGGCTGAACAGAGCCGGGGAAGATTATCTGAAAGCGATCCTGCTCCTGCAGCGCCGGAACGGCAGCGTGCGCTCCCTGGATATTGTGAGGCTGCTGGGCGTCAGCAAGCCCAGCGTCAGCGTGGCCGTGAAGCTTCTGCGTGAGGGCGGCTTTCTGAGCATGGACGAAGACAAGCATATCCAGTTGACGGATATTGGGCGCGAAACGGCGGAAGCGGTCTTTGAAAAGCACCGCGTCCTGTTGGATTGCCTGATCGCTTTGGGCGTTGATCCCGACACCGCGGATAAGGACGCCTGCCGCATGGAGCACATCGTCAGCCCGGAAACGATTGATCGAATGAGCGCTTTTGTCAACAGAGGCAAGGAAAAATGTATCATCACGAAGAAGAAAAACACGGTTGCCCCGCGGCGCCGGTCGTCCTGAATCAGGACTCTGAATGCGCGGTCTACGGCTATGCGGACTCGCCGGACACGCTGCTGCTGACGGCTTACCCGGTTTTCCCCGGGATCGAGCTGATATACAACGATATTCACGCAGATCTCCAGATGAGACCGCATGACGCCGGTCCTGACCTGCTTGAGATCAATCACTGTCACGAAGGGCGCATGGAGGTGCAGAACGGCGCGGAATCCTTCTTCCTCGCCCCCGGCGACCTCTCCGTGTCCAGGCTCGATATCGACGAAACGATCGTACGCTTTCCCACCGGACACTATCACGGGATCACGGTGCGGATCGACAGCAAGCGTTCGCCGGACTGCCTGTCCTGTTTTATGCAGGATGTGAACGTGCGCATCAGCGCCCTGTCGGAGAAGTTCTGCACTGACGCGAGCTGGTTTGCCGCCCGTTCCTCCGCCAGCATCGAGCACGTTTTCTCAGAGCTCTATCGCGTCCCTCCGGAAATCCGCAAAGGCTATTTCAAGGTCAAGATCCTGGAGCTGCTCCTGTTTCTGAGCGCCCTGCCCGTGGAGCAGGATTGGAGAAGCTATTCCCGCGCGCAGGTAGGGCTCGCGAAAAGCATCGGGGACTATCTATTGGAGAACACCGAGGGAAGGACCACGATCGCCGAGCTCTCCCGGCGCTTCGGCGCGTCGCCGAGTCTAATCAACACCAGCTTTCGCGGCGTGTACGGCATGACCCCCGCAGCGTTTTTGCGCTCGCAAAAGATGCACGCGGCGGCCAGACTGCTGCGCGGGAGCGAGCGAACGGTCATCGATATCGCCAACCAGTTCGGCTATGATAACGCCAGTAAATTCGCCAAAGCCTTCCGGGATGTGATCGGTGTCCCGCCCAACAGTTATCGGGCCGGGATCGACTCCGACAGCTGCGCCCCGGAACCATAGCAGTTAAACTGCTATAACATTTATGGAGCCAAGCCCGCTTGTTTTGGAGCGGACGAGGCTCCTTTTCTTTTCTATACTGCCGTTGAATGAGGTGGGTATTCAATGGAAGAAACGGTCATTCGCATGGCAGCCCCTACCCTGGCCGGGATAAAAACAGGAAGCTTGTTCCCCTACTATTATGAGAGCCGGGAAGAACTCGGTCGAGAAATGGGCCGGTTGAACCGTCTGCTGATCCCGCGCGGCCTTCGTCTTGTCCTGCTGCGGCTGACGGAGCGTTCGGCGCTGCTGTATCTGTACCGGCCGTCGGAGCTGGAAAAGGATCTCAAGGACCATACCGCCGACGAGCTTCTCCGCTGCGCGGGATATCCCTGCCCAAACTGCGGAGCCTGTCTTCGGCATCTCCTGAAGCGATTCCACTGCGGGGAGGAGTTCCCGCACGAGATCGGTTTTTTCCTCAGTTATCCGCCGGAAGACGTAAAAGGTTTTATGGAAGGCCGGGAAAACTGCAAGGCGGTTTGTCTCTGGAAGGTCTACGGTGATGAGGAGAAGGCACGACACATCTGTGCCAGATACAAGAAATGTACGGAATGCTATTGCCGTCTGTGGCAGAAAGGGCGTCGGCTTGAGCAGTTGGCAGTAGCCTCGTAATAAACAGGAAAGGAATGAGAAAACATGAAAGCAGCGGTTGTCTATTGGAGCGGCACGGGGAACACTGCCGCCATGGCGGAACTGGTTCTAGAAGGAATGCAGAGCGCCGGAGCGCAGGCGGAATTGCTGGAATGCAATTCTGTTACAGATCTCTCGGCCTATGACGCGATCGCCTTCGGCTGTCCGGCGATGGGCTCCGAGCAGCTGGAGGACAGTGAATTTGAGCCTGTGTTCGACAGCGTTAAGAAAAAGCTCTCGGGCAAAAATGTCGCGCTTTTCGGCTCCTACGGCTGGGGCGACGGCGAATGGATGCGTAACTGGGAAGCCGACTGCAAGGCCTGCGGCATCAAACTGGCCTGCGAGAGCGTAACAGTCAACGGCTTTCCGGAGGGCGCCGATGCGGAAGTCTGCAGAGAGCTCGGCAAAGCGCTGGTATGAGGTGAGAGCATGAGCAATCAGGCAGCGTGGAATATGATAAAGCGAAAGCTGTTGAACGTCTGGCTTCCGACGGCGGTCATCGTTCTGACATTGGCGCTGACATCAAGGTGAAAAGGGAGGTTTGTTATGCTAAACAGATGGACCGGTAAACAACTTCTGAGGCTGTTTGGATGCTTCGCGGCATTCTTTCTGCTGGTGCTGCTCACGCAGCTCCCGGGCTATATGAGCCCCTTTTACTGGACGATATGCCCGCTGCTCTCCGCATTCGCCGCCGCGGGGTCGATCACCTGTGTGATGGATATGAAGCGAGGGTTCGGCTCGGCCGCCGTGCTCCCGCTGCTGTGGTTCATCCTGTACCGCTGTATCGGCGAGATGGGTATGCCGCTGATGTGGATCTGGGTGATCGCCGTGATCGTGATCGCCGAGATTGTACATAAGCTTATGAGATACGGAACGCTTAAAAGCATCCGCGTCTGTGCGCCGCTTGCGAGCCTGGCGACCTTCGGCATGCTGATCCCGCTCTATTTCCAGAAGAACGCTTTTCTGGCAAGAGCCGCATCGGAGATGGATCCGACCTATGTGGCGGGTCTGGACAGGTATGGGACGCTATGGATGTTCGCGCTCGTTTTGGCTTTGGCTGTGGGCCTTGCCGTCCTGTCCGAACGGCTTACAGAAAAGATCCTTAAAATCGAAAAGTAGAACTATTTGAATTCCATAAAACAGGCGCTCAAGAAGCCGCTGATCTCAGCAGCTCTCGAGCGCCTTTCCGATAGGGAATGAGCAGCAACTGTCTGTCGTTGCTCTGCTTGAGTAGAATTCAGATTTCTCTCATCTGTCCTTCTGTCAGCACGTCCAGCATGATTTTCGCACCGAGCTTGAAGGCGTAGCAGAAGGTCTCACAATCTGTAAGGACAGTAACTTCGCGCTGAGCGTCCATGTAGTTCTCAAAGAGCTTTTTCTCTTTTTCGTTGAGCGAGGCTGTCAGTGTGTCGCCGACCTTGACAACATCATCGAGGGCCTTTGCATACTGACTGTTGCGCTTGAAGAAGCGCTCATTTGGGCGGATATCGCCGAGATAGAGGTCTTCAAGTATCTGCATCTTCGGCCTCCTCGGTATAAACCAGCTCATGCAGCACGATCTCTTCTGCCCGGCTGCGGATGATGTTCATGCGGCGCACCCACTCCATTTGATCTGATGCCTTGAGCGCTTCGGTCACGTTTTCCTGCTTAGCCATCTGAAGGATAAGCAGTTCCATCCGACCTCCACAGGCATCGTCGATCTCCAAAAGGTGCGGATACAGTTTTCCTTCCAGCAACAGCTCGGAAAAAATCACCGGATGCTGTTCCTTCAGATAGCGTTTCCTCATCCGACCATACTTGCCGATGGGCCTCTGTTCTGCCTCTCCGATGGACAGATCGGGAAGTAGCACATCGCCGTTCTGCGTGTAGGTTCCGCCCTTTTGCTCAAAAAAGGATTTCTGCGTTTTCATGGGGTATACCTCCAAAATCATATTTGGAAGTATCATAAGCGTGAGTTTGGGGATTCTGTATCCTTAACTAAATGAATCCCCTGGCGAACATCACCCGCAGGAGCCGCTGCATCCGCAGTCCGCATTTCGGGA
>OMTF01000012.1 GCA_900313925.1 uncultured Eubacteriales bacterium
TCCGAAACGAGAGAGGTCTTTGGTGCAGACGGTGTTGACTTTACCGGCTTCAATATCCTCGATCATCCTCTGGAAGGCAGGTCTGTTGAAGTTGGTACCGGAATAACCGTCATCGATATATTCGTCAACGATACGGAATCCGTTTTCTTCAGCGAACTGTCTTAAGATCATTCTTTGCGTTTCAATGCTTACACTATCACCGTAACTTTCATCGTCACGGCTAAGTCTCATGAATAATGCGGTATTGTTTGGCTGTTTCAATTATGATTTCCTCCTTTGCTTGAAAAACAACCCACGCTTACAATACTTCACCTATTATTTTAAGTAAGCGTGAGTTCTCATTCAATCTATCTGAGTAAATTTCACATTTTGCGGTTTTCACGGATGATGTTTTCTTCCATCAGTGTGCTCATATCCTTGCCGGAATCTTTGAAATGTTCCTTCACTTTTATGGCAGTATCTCCCATTAACAGAAGAGTGAAATCTTCAGCGACGAGATACATGTTCACAGGCTTCATATTTTTCTTTTCAAGGCAATCTCTTCCCATGAATTTATCCGGTAGTTTTTCTTCCGGGAAGTAACAGGAATTCAGATCGACGGTTTTGTTATCGGCAATTGTTTTCTTCAAATATTCATCCTCCTTCACTTCTTCGTATTTATTGATTGATATTCTTTCTCTGCGGCTGCATCTAATCTCATCAGAGAATCGTGCATATGACTGGCAATGTCTTTCAATTGTTTCGCTAACGGATTTGTCAGCACTCCACCTTGGTTAAGATATCTTGCGATCTGGTTGAGATTGTTTCCAACTTTATTGATCTTATGGAGTTCTTCAATCAATTCTCTGTCATCATGGATGACGATCGGATAGATCGGTATTTTTCTGTGCAACAATAATCTTCGGATATATTCCGATACAGATAATTGAGATAGTTCACATTCCTTCTTTAGAACAACATATTCATCTTCTGTAAGACGTATCGTTATCCTGTGCTTCTTTGGTGGCGGTAATGTTTTCTTCTTTCTTCCTGACATGAATAATCACTTCCTTTCATTCCATATGTCCTCACTTATCAGTGGGGGTTAAAATCTTCATAGTTGTGCAGAATTTCTTCAAAGTCCCCTCATTAATCTTTAGTGGACAGAAATCGGTGAAGTTGAACACTTTTTCCTTCGACTTTTTCAGAAATTTCATATTTGACTGTTTTTCCATCAATATCCCCTCACTTATATGAAGGGGAAAGAAATTGGCTGCTTCTAACAGTTTTTCTGCAGATTTCTCAGAAAAGACTGATCCAAACATCCTCTCAATTAAATGAAGGGGACAAAATTAGAACTTTTGGCTCAAAGAATCGACATTTTCTTTTTATGACGAACATCCCTTCACTTATATATAGGGGACGGAAAATATCGAAGTTGTGCATCATAAACGCAAAAAATCCGCAATCATTTAAGACTGCGGATCTAATCCCTTTATGTAATAAAGACTGTGAATATAATGAGCTGAATAGCTTCAGCAATTGTAAGAGGGTTTGGGGAAACGTTATCCCCAACAAGTGCCTGTCTGTATAATTCATGAAAATGAATTTCTGTCAGACAAGGCGAATCTTGCTCTGAAAAGCGGATAGAATTTATAGCCAATAAAAGAAGCTGCTCTTCACCCTCTGATAAAACTCACACCAGAAGAGGAAGAAGCAGCCAAAGAAATGATTCATAGTATGCTTGCTGAGGCTGTCTTCAAAAAAGCCGAGATAGTTCCATATCAAACTTCATGCCAAAATATTCAAAGCGATTTGATCTAATCAATATTCGTCAAGAAAATTATGTTTAATACCATCTTTCTTATATGAAAGCACTGTGTCCAGGTTTATATTTTCTACACTCTTGAATATATTAGCTTCAATATAGGGGTTTTTCTTTTTTAGTTCAGCGATCAGCTTCTTTGTTTCCAATCTTTTCGACGATGTTGTTCCATCGGCATGGCAGGTAGTGCATGTATCAGTAAAATGGCAGGCGCATTGAAGAAAATGAAGATCGTAATATTTTGCCCACGACTTTATATCATCCTCTCTAATAAAATACATCGGACGAATTAATTCCATTTTTTCAAAATTACTACTATGGAGTTTTGGCATCATCGTCTGGGTTTGACCTCCATACAGCATCCCCATCATGATCGTTTCTATGACATCATCATAATGATGACCCAAAGCAATCTTATTGCAGCCAAGCTCTTTGGCCTTGTTGTAAAGATGCCCTCGTCTCATCCTGGCACAGATGTAGCAGGGATTTTTATCTATTTTATCGACTGCGTCGAAGATCCTGGTATCAAATACGCTGATCGGGATCCCGAGTCTCTCCGCGTTGCTTTCGATAAGTTTTCTATTTTCGGGACTGTAACCCGGATCCATGACCAGAAATGTCAGATCAAACGATACCTTATTATGGCGTTTAATTTCCTGAAACAGCTTTGCCATCAACATGGAATCTTTACCGCCGGATATGCATATGGCAATGTGGTCTCCCTCACTGATCAGCTGATAAGTTTTACAGGCTCTGGCAAAAGGTGAAAATAACTGTTTATGATATTTATGCTGAATATCCTTTTCTATCTTTTCTTTTTCTGCATCATTTGCTTTCTTAGAAGAGATATAGCTGATGTAACCTCTGTATCCGTCTTTTAACGAAAAGCAATTTCTTAAAGAAAGGAAAGAAAGATCGCTCAATTGCTGAGTTTTTCTTCCAATCTGGCAATAAAAGATTAGTGTCTTATCTATGGGTATGGTATCGACTTTTTCCAGTTTATTGTTTTGTAAATCCTCCAGTTTAATATGTATCGCATCAGGTATCATCCCATAGGAAACAAGCACATCATCTCTGATATCAATAAGTCTGTACGTATTGTCCGGAAGTTTGTATACTTCTTCAATCGTTATTTCCTGCATCATTCACCTATAATCTGCGGAATCAGTATCTTTCCGTTTCCGTTACAGAAACGAACCGTGGTGTCTACGATTCTGTCAGCAGTCTCATACAGCAAATCATCAGATGTCTTTTCGTTTCCCTGGACGATATAGAAGATGTTCTTTGAATCCTCTGTCACCTTATCTTTTTCAACCTGCCTGATCTCTAACCAGCAGAGAATTTCGTTGTTGTCATCAATATAAGAATACTCTCCGGGTTTTACCGGCTTATCTTCTTCAGAACCGAGAGGTCTGAATTTCTCTGTTCCATCTGTCAATCGTAATGTGATGTTTCCACTCAATTTGTCGATATCATGTGCTCCCAGAGCCAGTTTTGATTCCATGGAAATAATATTATAGATATCAACTGCTTTATTGATTTCAAATAATCCCTGCTTTTTTATAAGCAGCTTTATCAGATTTTCCGAAGCGGGAATATTCTTTCTTCTGGGAACATTTACTTTTTCATGCAGCGTATAGAATGCTTCTAATACCTCGTCCTGTTTTACATCAAAATCTTTATATTTCTCTAAAAGAACACCGACTTCATCTTTCCTCCATTGAAGATATTCATCGCTGATCGTTTTGTTGTCGATGCCATCGATTTCGACGCCAATGATCTTTACACCTAAATCAAGTACTTTCTGCTCAACATAAAATTCCATTATTACTAATCATCTCCTGTCTCTATTTTAGTGCGAAGAACTCTTCAAAGATCGCTTCTTCATCTTTCAATATTTCTTCGCTTAAATTCTGATATGAATCACTTTGTTTGTCAGAGATCCCGGTGACCAGTGATCTTATTTCTCCGTCTTTGATATAGACAAAATTCGGAGCATAAATCCTTTTTTCACCAACTTCTATCGTTTGTCCGTCAACGTTCAAGGTATAATCACTGAGATAATCCTTCCAGTAATCTAAAAGCTGATAATATGCATCAGAGGCAACAGTGTCCATAACAAGGGATCCATCTTCATAGACGAATTTATCTCTCAATATTTCGTTCCCCTCGTCATCCCAGATCTTAAGATAATAGATTTTATCAACAGCATTATCTTTGGCCACTTCAATCGCCTTTTCGATCACGCTTCTGCACCACGGACATTTTTCATCACCAATATAGACATAAAACTTTTCGTTGTTCTCAATCATTCTGACAATATCTTCAGGGCTCATCTTGACCAAAGCATGATCTTCAGGTAAATGCACGGTTCTATATTCCTTACCGGAAGAATTTGTTTTCCCATTGTAGTATTCATACGCTTCTTTGATCGTCATATTTGATACTCCTGCTTCAATAGTATTTTCACACTCAGAAAAAATGTCACATCCCGATATGGTTTTCTCTTCTTCCTTATTGTTGACTGAGCACCCACACAAAACAAATAATATCGCAGCAGAACAAATCAACCGTTTATTCATGATGCGGTATCCTCGGCAAAAAGTTTTTATATAAAGCCAAATATAAGATGACCGATACAAAGACACAGGCAACTGCGTTTATGGCGGTAGCTCCAGCTGCCCAGGCTGCAATGATTTTTGCTGCCTCTTGCGGGATACCCAAAATATAATTTCGATACAGATAGCCGATGATCGGATCAGCCACAACATTAAAGCCTAGTCCGGCGATCGCAGAGGTCGCAGCTGCCATAATGATGTCCTTACGATCCGTTTTTTCCTGTAATTTCAGTTGCTGGGCTACCTTACCGGCAATGAATCCAATCAAAAACTTTAGCAGGAATGTCTTTGGTGCCGATGTGATGTATCTTGGATCCAGGACATCCGCGATGGTCAGTCCAATCGCTCCCGAAAGCCCACCATAGAGGGGTCCTAAAAACCAGGCTGACAGTACAACAATCGCATTCGCAATATGGATTGCTGTTGAAGTTCCAGCCGTGACCGGAATCGTGATCTTTCCATAAGCAAAAGCCACATAATTGATGACCGTAAACATGGCTGTATATGCCAATAACTTTGTTTTTTTATTCATCGTATATTCCCCCCGAAGAAAGCTTAGCTTTCTTTCACTAACGATTCCGTAATCAGAGAATTTGCTTTGATAACAGAATAATCTTCTATGTAAGTATCTCCACCGAATATTGACGCATTTGAGTAAATGACAACATGGTTCCCGATATTAGGATGACGTTTCCCACCCTTGATAAGTTTTCCCTGCTGATCTTCATAGAATTTCTTTACTCCCAAAGTGACCCCATGATATATACGTACATGATTACCGATCACAGCAGTTTCACCGATTATAATTCCGGTCCCATGATCTATGCAGAAATATTCACCGATCTGAGCTCCGGGATGTATATCAATCCCTGTATGTTCATGCGCATATTCAGAGATAATCCTTGGAATTACAGGAACATTCATACTGTACAGTTCATGAGCTACTCTGTGACACAAGATAGCCAGAAATCCAGGAAATGAAAGAATGATTTCTGTTTTTGTATGTACGGAAGGATCACCGTCATAGATTGCTTGAATGTCCCTATTCAGTGCATCCTGAATAAAGGGCAATCTATCGATTAATGAATCTGTAATCTGTTTGTATTTTTTTCTTTCTACTTTTCTGATCTCGCCACTGATATTCTTTTCTATCAAATCAAGAAGATCAGCCGGTTCTAATTCGTTTGTATAATAATCCGGGTATAAAAGTGAACGGATCTGCAGAACAACAGAGATGATCCTGTCTTTATTAATGGCAGGATCATTCTCTGGTATTATCCTATGGCAGTTTAGCTTATCAAGAATTTCTTCACGCTTGTTCATTCGTCTCCAAACAGTGCAGTGGAAAGATATCTGTCACCGGAATCAGGCAGGATGATCACGATATTTTTGCCTTTGTTTTCGGGGCGTTTGGCCAGTTCGATGCCTGCCCAGACTGCCGCACCAGCTGATATGCCGACTAAAACACCTTCTTTCTTACCAAACAATGCACCGGTAGCTAATGCGTCCTCATTGGTAACACGAATAATTTCATCATAGATGGATGTATCCAAAACATTTGCAACAAACCCGGGTCCGATGCCCTGGATCTTATGAGTGCCCGGCTGTCCTCCGGATAAGACAGGTGAAGCATCCGGTTCTACAGCCACGATATACAGATCATCTTTTTTCTCTTTCAAATATTTTCCTGCTCCGGTAATAGTGCCACCTGTTCCTACACCAGAAACCAGAATATCTATATTTCCATCGGTATCATTCCAGATTTCCGGTCCGGTTGTTTCATAATGAGCTTTCCAGTTGGCAGGATTATCAAATTGTGAAGGTATGAATGAATTCGGGATTTCTTTAGCTAGTTCTTCTGCTTTGGCGATGGCTCCTTTCATTCCTTTAGAACCTTCCGATAATATAATCTCTGCACCATATGCCTTGATCAGTTTTCTTCTTTCGATGGAGAATGTTTCCGGCATGACAATAATGACTCTATATCCTTTGGAGGTACCGACAGAAGCTAATCCGATACCGGTATTACCAGAAGTCGGTTCAATGATGACAGATCCTTCTTTTAATATTCCTTTTTCTTCGGCATCTTCTATCATAGATTTTGCGATACGGTCTTTGACCGATCCTGTTACATTGAAATATTCCAGTTTCCCAATCAACTTAGCTTTAAGATCAAATTCTTTTTCGATATGTGTAAGTTCATATAATGGTGTATTGCCGATAAGTTCAGTTGCGTTAGTTTTAATATTTAACATGTGTTTTCCTTCTTTCTTTTCTTGTTAAGACGACAAATAAAAATCCGGGATTATACTCCCGGATAAATGCCTATCTATGTATGGATGTTACAATGAATTAACATCGATGAGATTGTTGCATCAAAACAATCCCAGACGGCATATCCGGGTATATTGTTTCATACAACAACACATCATGCTCTGTTTGTAAGATGTCATATCCCGTACTCCTTTCGCCGCCTTAATTTACAATTAGTTTACATCTTATGAAAACTAATTTCAAGAATAATGAATATATTTTCATTAAGCTTGTTTATTCGATTTTGTTATTCTGAACGCCCTGTCGTTTCCTTTTTTTGAAACGTTATCTTTTAAATCAGATCATTATAAGGCGTATGCTTATATGATCCATTCATCTACAATGTCTGATCCGTTAAAGAATTAAAGAAATAATTACAAACAGATTGATGAAGTTCCCAGATTGCAAATCGGTGATCGATATAACACTAAATCTACATTGCAATAAAAAGGCATAGATACCAGTCATCTTTGACCAAGTACCTGTGCCTTTTTCATTAGCCTAAATCAATATTATGAGATTCTCATTTCTCAGGTTTTGTTATATTCTGCCAATCAGTATAATCTTCCTATTTAAGTCTCCTTCAATATATTCTAAACAATTATCTGGCTGTATGACTTGTGATGAAGTGACTGTAAGCGTGGATTATATGAGCTTCTTTAACTGTGAAATAACTCCGTTTTCCCAGTTTGATACCGTCTGACGGGAAACGAACAGTTTTTCCGCCGCCTGCTCCTGCGTATATCCTTTATGGGTACGCGCATTCCTAATTTCACCCGCTACACGCATGGGGGAAACCTCCTTTGCCTCCGAGTTTACCGGAAAGAGATACAAATTTCTGTCAAATGTCTTGGAAACCGGACGGGGAACCGGTCAAAATCTTTTCCATTTCCCCTTCCGGAAAACGCCGCCTTTTCCTTACGGCGAGCCGGCGGGGAGAGGAGGGAAGACATCCGGACAGCAGCAGAAACGGGGCTCCCGGGAAGAAGGGAGCCCCTGCTTTTCCAGAAGGACTGATTCAGTCGACACCGAAGGTGTGTCGAAATCGGGGACTCAGATCCCCCCTGCCGCACTTTCGGTCCGCCAGCTGGTTAAACAGAGGAAGGCTCTCCTCTATGCCTTTCTGATATAGCGCATACAGCCGCTCGTCGCTGTCTGCGAAGCAGGGATTTCTCCGGCTTGTCATCATCATGCCATGCATTTCCCCGTAATTCCCCGTCACGTGCAGCAGACCGCTGACAGCGGCACGCTTCAGCTTTGAAGTGGGAAGCAGCGCCTGGTTCAGCAGGATGAAGGAACGAGTGGCTTCATAAACCTGCTCCGCGGAAACCGGGGTAAAGAACGGAGCAATGATGCAGGCTTCGGTACGGTCCGGCAGGACGTGATCCGTTAGTCGGTGCGTCAGGGGATCCAGACCGTCCATGGTCATCAGAACGCGATCGAAAGCTCCCTCAATTTCGGTATGATATACATGGCTTTGTGCAATCTTTTCTTCTACATAGGGGTGGCAGAAGCTGTCCAGAATGAAATGGCACAGGCATCCCAGCAGATAGGACCAGGCTTCTTCCGGGTGCGGACTGAGTTCCGCCAGCCGTATGCCCCGGGTAAAAAATTCCTGTCCGGTCCAGCCATGCATAAGATAGCCGACTTTATTGACAGCGTTGCGATGCAGGGGCTTGTAGTAAAAAAGAATATCCGGCCCGTGCAGGCCTACACAGTACAGGTGATAGGATGCGTCAATCCGGCGGCGCCATTCGGGAGGCAGCCGACGGTAAACTTCCGTACCGAAACGATAGTGGGCGTATGTACTCGGCATAATAAATCCTTTCTGATACGCTGATTATAGCAACTTCGCGTAAAGAAAATATCAAAGGCAGAGAGGCTTTTCTGTAAAATTTTCAGGAAAAGATGCCGAAGGAAAATCACAGCGATTCCGAGGAAAGGCGGCGGCGTGCGACGGCGTACAGCCCGCGGAAAATGAGATTTGGACGGTACACGAACGGCGTCCGCAGAAGCGGTCGCAGCGGGACTGCGACTCCGCCAGTCAGGACGCAGGTGAGATCCGGATCATAGATTTCCTTTACGCGCGAAACAATGCCGTCAATTGCGCCGGCAGCTCCGTACAGAGCGCCGTTCTGCATGCAGGTAACGGTGTCGCAGCCAATGACGCCTTTCGGCTCCGTCAGTTCTACGGTCGGGAGTTTCTCGGCTCCGGCAGTCAAGGCGTCAAGGGACAGGCGAAGTCCCGGGAGGATCATTCCTCCGATAAAGAACCCTTCGGCGTCAATGACACTGAGCGTGGAAGCAGTCCCCAGATCGAAGACAAGAAGAGGAGGGTCAAATTCCTCCAGAGCTCCTGCACAGTCCACAAGACGATCAATCCCCAGATTTGCCGTGTCGTAGCCGCGGATGGGAATTCCGACCGCCTCGGGCTCCGAAAGCAGATCTGCACGGATCCCGAACTCCTCCAGCGTGTGCAGAACCGGCGCATTGAGAGAGGGAACGACGGAGGAAACCAGGGCGTAGGAGACATCGGCGGGCTCCCAAAGACGAAACTGCTCCCGAAGCCATGCAGGAAAATCTGCACGGTCCGTACGATGGCTCTCACGGTACCGCATCACCTGTAGCAAGGCTCCGTCTTGGTAAACTCCCAGGGCTGCGGTTGTGTTTCCGATGTCAAGGACAAGAATCATGGCAAACCTCTCTTTGCACGGCATGCGTTATTCCATTGCGTCGTATGCAAGATCTGCGGATCGGCAGCAGACCGGCAGCGCCGCTGCCGCAGCCCCCTGCAGAGCGGCAGTTTCCCCAAAAAACGTGCGGGAAAAGGAATTAAGAAAATTATATGGGAACCGGGGACGAAATGCAATTGCTCCGGCTGCAAGTTTCCCTTCTGCGGAGGGAAATATCTGCTATAATAGCAGGGACAGCCGCGCGGCTTCGGCTGCGCACCAAGGAGGATAATTTCATGCTGCAGGGCAAAAAGATATTACTAGGCGTAAGCGGAAGCATCGCCGCGTACAAGGCGGCAGAATGTGCATCGGCGCTTACAAAGCTTGGCGCGGATGTGCATGTTCTGATGACAAAGAATGCCGCGGAGTTTATTACGCCTCTTACGTTTGAAACACTGACGAAGCACCGGGCAGCAATGGATACGTTTGACCGCAATTTTGAATATAAGGTCGGTCACATTTCCCTGGCGACGGACGCCGACGCATTGGTCATTGCTCCTGCGTCGGCAGACGTTATCGCAAAGCTTGCAAACGGCATCGCAGACGATATGCTTACGACTACGGCCCTTGCCTGCATCTGCCCGAAAATTCTGGCGCCGGCAATGAATTCCCATATGTTTGAAAACCCGGTGACGCAGGCAAATTTGGAGCGGCTGCGTGATTTCGGCTGGGAGATCCTGGAACCGGAGAGCGGCCTTTTGGCCTGCGGCGTTTCCGGAAAAGGGCGCATGCCTGCGCCTGAGCGGATTGTTGAAGCTGTTGTGCATACCGCACACCATTCGAAGGACATGAAAGGGCTTCGGGTACTGGTCACGGCCGGTCCCACGCAGGAGGATCTGGATCCCGTACGCTACCTGACGAATCACTCCACGGGAAGGATGGGCTATGCCCTAGCGGAAATGGCAGCCTGCCGCGGCGCGGAAGTCATTCTGATCAGCGGAGCGACCGACCTGCCCCGCCCGCAATATGTGCAGATTGTTGACATTCGAAGCGCGGATGACATGTTTAACGCGGTAACTTCCGTCAGCACTTCGCAGGATATTATCATCAAGGCGGCTGCCGTTGCGGATTTCCGACCGGCAACCGTAGCGGACAACAAGATAAAAAAAGATTCCGAAGGTCCGTATCTTTCCCTGCGAATGGAGAAAACGGACGATATCCTTCTCTGGCTCGGGCTTCATCGATCCCTGAACCAGACCATCTGCGGGTTTTCCATGGAGACCGAAAACCTCGTGCAGAATTCAAGGGCAAAGCTTCAGAAGAAGCATGTGGATATGATTGCGGCAAACAGTCTTCGAACCGAGGGGGCAGGCTTTGGCACCTCCACCAATGTGCTTACCCTGATAACCCGGGACAGGGAAATAGAGCTTCCCAAAATGAGCAAGAAAGAAGCCGCAGACCGGGTCCTTGACGAGATTCTCGCAATGCGGAAGGCAAGGGAAGAAAAAGGGGAAGAAACCGAACGCGTCTATTGAAGAAACCTAATTAGGCGTTTCCGTGCACAATCCGATTGCCCCGGAAGACCGCCCCATTAGAACCGTGAAAAACATAATATATCGGAAAAACAGCGATGCACCCTCTTAGGCGGACAGAACCGCGAAAAGGGTGCATCGCATATAAAGGCATGCCTTCTTTACAATTTCAGCTGCAGCCGGAATGATGCGAAAAATTTCAGCAGTTTTCGCCCGGAGCCAGAGAATCATCGTTTACGACCCAGTCGTCTACATCCACGATACGGATCCGGTCTTCGCCGATTCGAATGACGACCTTCTGGATTCCGGAATTGATAATCATTTTTTTGCACATCGCGCAGGACATGGCATCGGTAAGCAGCGCATTGGTTACCCCGTCGCGCCCGACAAGATACAGCGTGGCGCCAATCATGTCTCTGCGGGAAGCGGAAATTATGGCATTCGCTTCCGCATGTACGCTCCGGCACAGCTCATAGCGCTGTCCGGAGGGGATGTGCAGTTCTTCCCGTGCGCAGCGGCCGATGTCGGAACAGTTCTTCCGCCCCCGGGGAGCACCGTTATAGCCGGTCGAAATGATTTCGTCATTGCGGACGATAATTGCGCCGTACTTTCTTCTTAGGCAGGTGGATCGCTCCAGCACGGCATCCGCGATATCAAGGTAGTAATTTTCCTTGCTTGTGCGCTTATCCATAGATTGCGTAAACCTCCGGAATAATTTTGCTTGCCCGCCGTGCGGAGGCGTTCCGCCCGGCAGAGGCATTTCTCAGAGAACGGTAATAATCTCTTCGATTTTCCGCTTCGGAACGTAGTAGTTGCGATCCGCATCTACGTAGTAATCAATATTGCCGTCGGCAGGAGGATCCACGATTGTGCTGGTACAGCCGGGTTTTCCCAGGGCGACCGCAAGGCGGATGGTGCAGTCTTCCGGCAGGTGAATAAGCTCCGCAATCTGCTTGAGATTCAGTGCGCCCAGAATGCAGCTGCCGAAGCCGGCTTCATACGCGGTGGTAGTGATGACATGCGCGGAAATTCCGACATCAATGTCGACAACAGGGGTGCTGCCGGGTTCTATGGCAATGACAACGAATCCAACCGGCTGCTCTTCCCTGCGCGGCGTACCAATTTCTTTGGGAAGGGATGCGGCCCAATGGACCATCGACTGCATTTTTGCAACGACTTCCGGGCTTTTCAGCAGATAAAAATGCAGGGTCTGTTTGTTGCGGCCGGAATTGGCATTGCGCAGATTTTCCATGATTTCATCCCAGAGCTCCTCCGGAATCGGATCCTGGCGGAAGCGCCGGTAAGAACGGCATCCTTTGTACAGATCTGAAAGCTTCATAATGTTCCTCCTCATTGCTGCTGATTTTTTGAAATACTTGTATACTATCCTTTCCATGCCGATACGCCGCGGGTTCCGGAAGCGAATCGAAAACAGAACGGTGCCGCGGAAATCCGCTAATCCAAATCCAGCCGAAGCTGTTCAATATCCGGCTGCGCCTGCAGCGGAAGGATTGACTCGGACCGAAAAGCGGGCGTTCGCTGTGTATCCTCTGTCCAGCGGGCTGCGGCGGCTCCGTCCAGGAGTACCGGCATTCGATTGTGGATTTTTTCTACAACGGCGTCGGGGGAACGAGTCAAAACCACAAAGCGCGGAGGATCTTCTCCGCCCAGCGGCCGGTCGAAAAATCCGGCAAGAAAAAAGGGCTGTTTCCCCGGCCGGGTGAATGTATACCGCATCTTTTCCCGGTCCCATTCATAGAAAGCTCGAACCGGCACGGCGCAGCGCCGAAGCATGAGCGAAGTGCGGAAAAGATGTTTCTGCGCCGCTGTTTCGGAACGGGCGTTGATCACAAACCCGAAGTCCGTTTCCCATCCCCATCGGCAGATCTCTGTGCGCAAATGATTCTGCTGCCGCAGGAGAACCGGCGCAGCATCCGCGGGATGAATATCTCCCCGAAACGGGAAGGGCTCCGGAGCTTCTGCTCCGGGTACCTCCGCAAGCGCTTCGGCAAGGGTATCTTCATCTATATAGTAGCGGCAGCACATGATTTCCCTGACCTATTCCTTAATGTCCAAAGCCTGGAACACTTTTGTAACAATATAGTTTCCGACACGATCCATGGCTTCAAAAGTGCTTCCGCCGATATGGAACGTGGCAACAAAATTTTCAAGCCGCAGCAGCGGATTGTCCGCGTCGGGAGGCTCCTTGTCAAAAACATCCGAAGCAGCTCCGCGAATGGTTCCGCGGACCAGCGCGTCGTAAAGATCCTTCTCCTTTACAATGCCTCCGCGGGAAGTGTTGACCAGGATCAGGTTAGGATTTGCGTTCTGCAGAATCCCGGCGTGGATTAGATTGCGGGTCTGATCACTCAGCGTAACGCTCACATTCACAAAATCACTTCGGGAAAACAGCTCTTCCAGAGACTCGACCTTCTCAAATCCCCAGGCGCGGCATTCCTCCGCCGTCCGATGCGGGTTGTAGCAGAGAACTCGTACGGCAAAGGCCGCACGCATCATGTCGGCGACGCGCTTTGCGATATTGCCGGTTCCGACAAGCCCCAGCGTTTTTCCCCAAACCTCATAGCCGATCAGGCGTTCATCGCCGAAATGCGCATAACGATGCTCGCAAAGGCCTGTATTTATTCTTTTAAGCTGTCGATTGAGAGCCAGAATTTGGGTTACTGCAAGTTCCGCGACGGACTGCGCAGCAATCCCGGGAGCAGGAACAACCGGAATGCCGTATTCCCTGGCTGCCTCCATGTCAATGCGGTCGGTTCCGACGCCGTGCATGCCGATGATCTTAAGGTTTTTCGCTTTCTCGATGACCTCTCTCGTGCAGTATGCCTGCCGTACGATGATAGCGTCCAGTTGTTCCGGGTGATCATAGCTGTCCACCAGGCGAACATGGGACTGAAGCCGCCGGTAGGCGCTTTGGCTGATCACGTCATTCAGATAAACGGTTTTCATGAGTGTGCCGGCACATTGCTTCGAGCCGGCTTCCGCATCTCCTTTCCGCAGAAACAGCATCCGTAAGCTACTTGCTTCCCTAGATTATACATGATGCAGCGCAAGGATGGAATATCTGTTCGAAGGATTAATTGGCGCCATAGTATATGAGCATACTGAGCTCTGCGTCCTCCGAACCAGCGTTTCGATAGCTATGGGGTGTGTCCGCCGCAAAGCGAAGAGAGTCGCCTTTTGTGAGCGTAAATTCCTTTTCGCCCGCTCCGATGGTGACCGTACCGCAAAATACGGTAACGTATTCAACGGCACCGCTCAGATGCGGCTGCGCGTCCAGAGCAGCTTTCGGTTTCATTAAGATACGATACGTTTCGAAGAGTGTTTTATCGTCGAACGGAAAGACGGGATAATTCAGGTACAGCCCGTTGCAGGCCTCCAGCGGCTTCTGATCGGCGGCGCGAAGAAGCTGCGTTTCCCCGCCGGCATTTTCCGTCAGGGAGGAAAAGGATACTTTGAATCCATTGGCAATTTTCCAGAGAAGCGATACAGTAGGATTTACCTCTCCCTTTTCAATCTGGGAAAGCATGCTCCGGGATACGCCGGTCAGCGAGGAAGCTGCGTCCAGCGTCAGCTTTTTCTTTTCCCGTATGGCCTTGACATTCCGTGCAACCGCGTCGTTCACATCCATAAAAATTCTCTCCTTTTCTATTGACATTATAAAGGATATATAATACAGTATAGTGGATATCCGAGATATTGAATCTATTGGCTATTATATTGTATAAAAAGGAGAATTGCAACCATGCTGAATTGGGCTTCTTTTATGACCTATGCAGTTGTAACGGCCGTGACGCCGGGCCCGAACAATATTGCGTCCATGTCAAACGGCAATCGAAAGGGGTTCCGGAAGTCTCTGCCGTTCAATTTCGGAATTCTCGCTGGCTTTGCTGTGGTAATGATTGTCTGCACAATATTTTGCCAGGCGCTCTCCGCGCTCATCCCGAAGATTAAGCTCCCGATGATGATTGCAGGGGCTTTGTATATGCTGTATCTTGCCTGGGAAACCTACCGCTCCGGGACGGTGCAGGAAGGGGAAGGAAAGGAAAACGGGGGCGGATTCAAGGATGGCTTGCTCCTCCAGTTTGTAAATGTAAAAATCTACATTTACGGAATCCTGTCCATGGAGGCCTATATTCTCCCTTATTACTCGGGCAACATGCCGGCTCTGCTATTTTTCGCTCTGCTTTTGGCGATTATCGGATTTATATTTACGCTGGTCTGGACCGCATTCGGCGCGGCGTTCCGAAAAATTTTCTCTCGCCATGCGCGTACCGTGAATACCATCCTGGCACTGCTTCTGGTATACTGTGCGGTTTCCCTTTTTATTTCCTGAATCGGGAGCCTCTGCACCGACTCGCAAAGGGTTAACAATTAACTAATATGCTATGCGATATCGCCACATAGGGAATGAACTTTTGAATCTTTATTTTTCGAAATATGCATTTTACTATGGAATCAGAAAGAGAAAAAGAGATGGAATGGAATATCTGAGACTTTCCTCAAAGGAGGTACTTAAATGAAAAACGAAATTCGGAACTTCTACGGAATCATTTCTATCTGCAGTCTGATTGCGGCAGCCCTTTTAGGTATCTTTTGGGGACTCAGCGGCAATATCGGATGTGCACCGGCTGTGCTGATTCTTGGCGTGGTATTTGTAGCGACTCTTGAAAAGTCCGGCGGCTTACTCGTGTCTTCAGACATGAGTAAGCCGCCGGACTTTTCAGAGGTATCGAAATTTTCCAATAAAATAGCGCTTTGAGAAGATATGAGAAGTAATGGAGGCAATCTCTTGCGTAAGTGAAATTATCGTTTCGAGAACTGCGGCGCGCGACGTGCGGCCTTGAGACCGTACTTCTTGCGTTCCTTCATTCTCGGGTCGCGGGTCAGAAGCCCTGCAGCTTTCAGAGATGCCCGATAATTGGGATCGGCCTGAATCAGTGCTCTTGCGATGCCGTGGCGGATAGCGCCGGCCTGGCCGGAGACGCCGCCGCCGGTGACGGTTGCGACAATATCTACTTTATCGGTAGTTTCCGTAACAGTGAGGGGCTGGCGAACGATGCGCTTGAGCGTTTCCAGTCCGAAATAATCATCAATATCTCGTCCGTTGATGGTGATCGAACCCGTACCGCCCTGCATGAGATGTACGCGGGCGACGGAAGATTTTCTGCGGCCGGTTCCGTAGCTGTACGGCCGAGCGGATGCATATGTTGCCATAAATCAGTTCCTCCTTATCCTTATCGGTCCCAGACTACGGGATTCTGCGCGGCATGCGGATGAGTGGGTCCGGCAAAGATTTTCAGCCGTTTCAGCTGCCACTGTGCGATGGTGTTCTTCTGCAGCATGCCCCGTACGGCAAGACGCATAGCAAGCTCCGGCTTTTTCTCCATCAGGACTTTGTACTGCGTTTCCTTCAGACCGCCGGGCCAGCCGGAGTGCGTGCGGTAATATTTCTGTTCCAGCTTCTTGCCTGTCAGTACGGCGTCTTTTGCATTAATGATAATGACGTAATCTCCGCAGTCAACGTGCGGGGTATAATCCGGTTTCAGCTTGCCCCGAAGCAGGTCTGCGGCGGTTGCGGCCGTTTTGCCCATGGGCTTGCCGGCGGCATCAAGGATGTACCATTTGCGTTCTACGGTCTCCTTGGTCAACATTGTTGTGGACATTGCGTTTCCTCCATAGATTGTCATCACTGCCTTCGGCAGCGCTGTAGTGTACGGTTCTATGCGCCTTTCGGCGCGCGCTTTCGCGCTTCTCTTTTATAGCACAGTGAAATAGGACTGTCAACAAAAATTCTGCCTCTGGTTTTCAATTCTCAAAAATTCTCCAAATAACTTAAAAATGCTCCGAATATCTCAAATTAAAAATCATAAAACGACAAAAAAATCAATTGACATTTATTTAGTTCAAAATTAAACTGTTCATTTGTGAACTTTATCAGTATTGAAAGTACGAAAAGGAGGCAGCCTATGTCCTGGGATGGAACGGAAGTTCCGATAGGGTACCTGATTGCGACAACAAGCAGAGCCCTGAAACATTATTTTTTTGTGTTTCGGCGCCAAATGGATCTGGACGAATTCAGCTTTCCCGCTGGGCAGCTGATGATGCTGCTGGAACAGGAACCGGCACCGATGTGCCAGCGAGACATTGAAAAGGCGCTGCATATGAGCAAATCCTCCGTAACGGGACTCGTAAAGGCGCTGGAGAGGGAAGGATACCTCAGCAGGAACCCGGTTCCCGGAGATGCAAGGCTGAAGAGACTTGTTCTGACCGAGAAAGGGCACCGGGCGAACCGACTCTGTGAGCAGAGCTTTCAGGAGGGAGAGCGGAACGTTGCGGATGTCCTGACGGAGCAGGAGAGACGGGAACTGCAGCGGATCTGCGGAAAGCTTCAGAACTTTGTGCAGGATAGGTTGAAGGAGGGCAGTTATGCTGAAAACGCTGACGGCGCAGATAAAAGAATATAAAAAGGACTCGCTCCTAAGTCCCCTCTATGTGGTACTGGAAGCCGTCATGGAAATGATCATTCCTTATATCATGTCAGCGATCATCGACCAGGGCGTTACCGCAGCGAATATGAGCGCGATATACAAATACGGAGCCTTAATGATCGTAGCCGCAGCCTGCGGCCTGCTGTTCGGCCTGCTGGGGGCGAAGACGTCCGCGCGGGCTTCTGCGGGATTCGCGAAAAATATCCGCTATGCACTGTATGATCATGTGCAGGACTTCAGTTTTAAGAATATCGATAAATATTCAACGCCCGGGCTGATTACCCGGCTTACGACGGATGTTTCCAATCTGCAAAGCGCTTTTCTGGTTGTGATCCGTATGATGGTTCGAGCTCCGGCGAGCTTGATTATTGCCATGGCGATGACGTTCCTCATCAGCGCAAGGCTTGCCTTGATCTACCTTGCGGCAGCGGTCGTTCTGGGCATTATCATGTACTTCCTTATTACGGCGGCAAACAAGCATTTCCAGATTGTTTTCGACCAGTATGACAGTCTGAACAGCAGCGTACAGGAAAATCTGACCGGCATTCGCGTTGTGAAATCCTTTGCCCGGGAGGACTATGAGAAAGATAAATTCCGCAGGGCAAACCAGAAGCTTTATACGGTATTTGTCAAAGCGGAAAGAGTGGTTTCCTGGACTTCGCCGGTAATGAACGCTACAGTTTACACCTGCATCCTTCTTATCAGCTGGTTCGGCGCACACATGATCGTTTCCAACACCCTGACGACGGGGGAACTGATGAGTGTTCTGACCTACTGCATGAATATTCTGATGAGCCTAATGATGCTTTCCATGGTTATGGTCATGATTACCATGTCGGCTGCCAGCGCCAGACGTATCGCGGAAGTCCTGAACGAAAAACCGGACATTGCCGATCCGGACAGTGCAGTGACGGAAGTAGCGGATGGCTCCATTGCTTTTCACCACGTCGATTTCTCTTATAGCGGGCGGCCGGACCATTTGGCGCTTCGTGATATAGATTTTTCTGTAAAACCCGGGGAAACCATTGGAATCCTTGGTGCGACCGGAAGCGGGAAAACCAGCCTCGTAAACCTGATTAACCGGATGTATGATGTGACGTCCGGAACGTTGGAAGTCGGAGGACAGGATGTCCGGAACTATGACCTGGAGGCTTTCCGGGATGCGGTGTCCGTCGTTCTGCAGAAAAACGAGCTGTTTTCCGGAACCGTTGAGGAAAACCTCCGCTGGGGAAAGTCGGATGCGAGCCTGGAGGACTGCCGACGTGCCTGCCGGCTGGCCTGCGCCGATGAATTTATTGAAAAGCTCCCGGACGGGTATCAGACGAAAGTGGAACGCGGCGGAGCCAATTTCTCCGGCGGTCAGAAGCAGAGGCTCTGCATTGCGAGAGCCTTGATGAAGAACCCGAAGATTCTGATTCTGGATGATTCTACCTCGGCCGTGGATACGGCAACGGATGCCCGCATCCGGAAAGCCTTTAAGGAAGAAGTTCCGCAGATGACGAAAATTATTATCGCGCAGCGGATCGCTTCCGTACAGGATGCGGATCGAATTATCGTGATGCAAAACGGCAGCATCGGAGCCATAGGGAGCCATGACCGGCTTCTGCAGACCAGCGCCGTATATCGAGACATTTATGAGGCACAAACGCTTGCAGGCGGCGACTTTGACGAGGGAGGCGATGCGTGATGTGCGGAAAGCAGCCGATAAAACAGCCGACCAAGGCACAGCGCGAAGAGGCGGCGGCACGAAACCCGGGGCAGATCATTCACCGCGTGATTCACTATATGCTGAAGCATTATCCGTTCCAGTATATTCTGGTTATTGTCTGCATTATTGCAACCGTCTTTGCCAGCATTCAGGGGACGCTTTTCCTGCAGACCCTGATTGACGATTATATCGTTCCCATTGCCAAGTCCGTGGCAGACGGCGGAACGGCGGACTATTCCGGCCTCCTGCGATCGATCCTGCGGGTCATGATTTTCTATGCGATCGGAGTGGTGGCGTCTTTCGCGCAGCGGCGGATCCTGATTCGCATATCGCAGGGAACGCTGCGTCAGCTTCGAAGGGATATTTTCGAGAAAATGGAATCGCTGCCTCTGCGGTATTTTGACACGAATTCCCACGGGCGCATCATGTCCATCTATACGAACGATGTCGATACGATGAATCAGATGATCGGCGAGTCCATGCCGATGATGCTGATGAGTCTCCTGACGATCGTCGGCGTTCTGTACGGCATGATAAAGCTGAGTCCGGCACTGACGGGCGTAGCGCTGTTCATGGTTATAATAATGGCTTTCACCTCCGGAAAGACAGTAAAAGCCTCCAGCAGGTACTTTGTGGAGCAGCAGAAGCAGCTCGCTACGGTCAATGGGTATGTTGAGGAATATATTAACGGACAGAAGGTTGTAAAGGTTTTCAACCATGAGGATCAGTGCCGAGAGGATTTCCGGAAGATTAACGACGCTCTCTTCGATGCAGCATTCAACGCCAATTCCTATGCCAACTCCCTCGGACCGATCAATTCCCAGATGGGGAACCTGAGCTATGTTGTCTGCGTTACTGTCGGCGCACTGATGGCCATAACTGGATTCGGCGGCTTGTCACTGGGCGGTCTTGCGAGCTTTCTGACCTTTGTGAAGAACCTCAATTCCCCGATTTCCCAGATCAGCATGCAGATGAATGCGGTGATTATGGGCATGGCCGGTGCGGAGCGCGTCTTCCGCTTTATGGACGAAAAGCCCGAAGAAGATAACGGCTATGTTACGCTGGTTCGTGCAAAACAGAGCGAAAACGGAAGCCTGACGGAATGCGACGAACGAACCGGGACCTGGGCATGGAAAAATGCAAGG
Source organism: uncultured Eubacteriales bacterium (assembly GCA_900313925.1). Taxonomy (GTDB): domain Bacteria; phylum Bacillota; class Clostridia; order Oscillospirales; family Oscillospiraceae; genus UBA2922. The sequence continues at coordinate 20,302 of OMTF01000012.1, forward strand.
AAGGAAGACATGGCGCCCGAATATACGAAACTTTGCGGCGGCATTGTCATGGAACATGTAAATTTCGGCTATGAAGCGGAGCACCCGGTTTTGCACGATATCAATCTTTATGCCGATCCCGGGCAGAAAATCGCCTTTGTCGGCTCAACGGGCGCTGGAAAAACCACAATTATTAACCTGATCAACCGATTCTATGATGTTGATGACGGCGAGATTCGCTATGACGGAATCCGCGTCCGGGATATTAAGAAGCGGGATCTGCGGCGGTCGCTCGGAATGGTTCTGCAGGATACGCATCTGTTTACCAATACGGTTCGGGAAAATATCCGATACGGGCGTCTGGATGCGACCGACGAAGAAGTGGAAAACGCCGCGAAGCTTGCCAATGCGGATGGGTTTATTAAGCGTCTGCCGGAAGGTTATGATACGATGCTGACAGGCGACGGAGCATCCCTTTCCCAGGGACAGAGGCAGCTTCTCTCCATCGCTCGGGCTGCGGTGGCCGATCCGCCGGCTTTGGTACTGGATGAAGCGACCAGCTCCATCGACACCTATACAGAACAGCTGGTTCAGGAAGGTATGGACCGCCTTATGAAAGGCCGTACGACATTTATCATCGCCCACCGGCTCTCCACCGTACGCAACGCAGACTGCATCATGGTTCTGGAGCAGGGGCGGATTATCGAGCGCGGGACGCACAGCCAGCTGCTGGAAAAGCAGGGAAGATACTATGAGCTCTACACGGGAAACAAGCGCGCGGCACAGGCGATTCCAGAAGCCGAAAAGGCGTAATTCTATGCAGAAATTTTATTCTACCTATTGCTTCCGCGCTTTTTCTGCTCCATAATATGGTCCGAAAGAAACATACACTGGGCGACACCGCACGGTTCCTAAACGGGAGAGACGGCTCGGCTGCGAAAGGAAGGATACTATGTCTAAAGAGGCAAAGGATACGATGACTTCGATTCTGGGCAAGCAGAAAACAAGCAGCATAATCATAGCGATTCTTTCGATCATTCTCGGCATTGTTCTCATTATCTACAAGAACACCGCCGCGAACTGGTTTGTAAAGGTTGTCGGCATTCTGATGATTGCGGCTGCGGTGTACTATATTATTTCATTTTTCACTCGAGCCAGCAAAGATACCATCAGCCGAACAAATCTGGTTGTGGGCATCCTGCTTCTGATCCTTGGGATCTGGTTCCTGACGAGCTCAAACGTTGTGCTTCAGGTCGTACAGCTGATTGTTGGCGTGATTATCATTATGCAGGGTATTTTAGATCTGCAGGCGGCTTTGGCGATGAAGGATAACGAATACAGCAACTGGGGCATTTCTCTCTGCCTGGCTTTCGCAACGATTATTCTTGGCGTTCTGCTGATCTTTCTGCCCTTCAAAACGCTGGACGTACTGCTGGTGATGTTGGGCATTGTTCTTATCTTTGACGGTCTGTCGGATCTGTATATCATCGGTGTGTTTTCCAAAGCCGTAAAGACGGTACGAAAAGCGGCAGCGGAAGCGGAACAGGAAGCGAACGCCATCGAAACGGAAGGCGAGGTCCTTCCGGATGATGAATTTGAGCCGGCTGGCGGCGCCGCAGCATCGGACCCCTCCAAGGCAGATGCGGACGATGCTGAAAAAGCTTCCGCGCCTGCGGAAGCGGAGGAACACCGTACGGAAACGCCGACACAGCCGACCGACGAACCGACAGAAGGGAAGTCGAAGGAATAGCACGGTGGAATACGGCGGAGCCTCTGCAATGCGGAAAACTGGTGCTTTGGCGTGCCGGAACAGAGGATGGCTGTTTGGTGAAATCGCAGAAAATTTTTTCCGCTAAGCCCGGAAAGATCGTAATAATAACACATTGACAAACATTAGCATCGGTTTTATGCTAGGCAAAACAAGGGCGTTTGAAAGAAATTTCAGACGCCCTTTTTTGATAGAGTGAAAAAAACAGAGTATCTCACGCTAATTTCAGCAACGGCGCTGGACAGGAGCAGAAGCTTCTGCCAGCGTTTTTATTTTTATGACAAGGAGAAGAGTGCTATGGAAATTGACGTATCCACTGTTATCTGGGTTCTGCTGTGCGCGACGCTTGTTTATTTTATGCAGGCGGGCTTCGCACTCTGTGAAGCCGGGCTCACGAGAGCGAAAAACACAGGAAACATCCTCATGAAAAACCTAATGGACTTCTGCATCGGAACCCCGTGCTTCTGGCTTGTAGGGTTCGGCCTGATGTTCAATGGACTGGGACCGGTGATCGGGCATCTGGATCCGGCCATTACGGCGAGCTATACGGCGGACAACAGCGTAGTGCCGCAGAATATGCCGCTCTGGGCGTATGTCATTTTCCAGACGGTTTTCTGCGCAACGGCGGCGACAATCGTTTCCGGGTCCATGGCGGAACGGACGAATTTCAAGGCGTACTGCATATACTCTGCCGTCATATCTCTACTGGTGTACCCTATCAGCGGACATTGGATATGGGGCGGCGGTTGGCTGGCGCAGCTGGGGTTCCACGATTTCGCGGGAAGTACCTGCGTACATATGGTAGGCGGGGTAATTGCTATGCTGGGAGCAGCTATGCTGGGCCCCCGCATCGGGAAGTACGACAGGAACGGGAAAGCGCGGGCGATTCCGGGACACAATATGACAGCGGTCGCACTTGGCGTTTTTATTCTATGGTTCTGCTGGTTCGGCTTTAACGGCGGCTCCACGGTTTCTATGGCCGATGAGACGGCTGCGGAAACGGCAAGTCTTGTCTTCGTGAACACAAACCTTGCGGCGGCGACTTCAACCGTTGTGGCCATGCTATTCACATGGTTACGCTACGGCAAGCCGGATGTCTCCATGACCATGAACGCGGCCCTGGCAGGCTTAGTGGCAATTACGGCACCCTGCGACTGCGTTACGCCAACCGGAGCCTTTATCATCGGCATAGTGGCAGGATTCCTTGTGGTTTTCAGCGTTGAATTCTTTGACAATGTTGCAAAAATCGACGACCCGGTAGGAGCCATTTCCGTGCACGCAGTAAACGGCATCTGGGGCACGCTTGCAGTGGGGCTCTTTTCCACGGGTGCAGACGGCGTCGGCAAAGGACTGTTCTATGGAGGCGGCTTTATGCAGTTGGGAATCCAAGCTTTGGGATTTGCTTCCGTAGCAGCCTATGTCCTGACGGTCATGTTTATAGCCTTTACAATCATTGACAAGACTGTGGGACTCCGAGTTCCGGAAGAAGTCGAAATCGAGGGCCTGGATATCCACGAGCATGGACTGGCATCCGCGTATTCCGGCTTTGCGATCAGCGATGCGGCGGATATGACAGTGGATGTCAACGAAAATACGGACCTTGGCACGGATCAGTACAGCGAGGCGTCGGAGGCGCAGAAGCGAGCCGCCATACCGGTGCGGAGCGTAACGGCTCCCGTACCCACCGGAAGCAATGTTCACAATGTTGTTATTATCTGTCGTCTTTCCCGCTTCGATAAACTGAAAAGGGCTCTCAATGAGCAGGGTGTGACGGGAATGACGGTGGCGCAGGTAATGGGCTCCGGAATTCAAAAAGGTACGGATGAGCGCTATCGTGGCGTTGTAGTTGACTCGACCCTTCTGCCTAAAGTGAAGGTTGAAGTCGTGATTTCGAAGATCAGCGTGGATCACCTGATTGAAACGGTAAAGAAAGCTTTGTATACGGGACACATCGGCGATGGAAAGATTTTTGTTTACGATGTGCAGAGAGTTGTAAAAGTCCGTACTGGGGAAGAAGGCTATGATGCCGTACAGGATGTAGAGTGATTTCGCAAATGGGGGAAGCACAGACTCATCCCGCAGCCTGAAGCACGCAATAGGAAAGGAGGCTGCATTCTCTGAAGAATGCAGCCTCCTTGTGGCGTTTTTAAGAATTGTTGGTTTAATATATATCTTCTAGTGCTAGACGTTTCCGATTAGCCGAAGAAGCTTGTAATCTGTCCGTACAGAACGATCAGCATTCCAATTGGAGTTGTGATCTTGTAGCAGAATTTGAAGAACCCATGACCCCAGGCCTTGTGACCGCTGGCTTCGCATTCATCCATAATGGTATCCGTCTTCCAGACGTACCCGATAAAGATTGCCAGCATCATTGAACCAAGCGGCATGAGTATACCTTCTGACAGCATATCAAAGAAGTCGAGCCAGCAGTCACTCCAGCCTTGCGCCTCAATACCCAGCATCTGCGCGGGAGAATTGATTAATGCTCCGCCTTCAATGCCGCCGCCGAGACCGTCAAGGGCGACCAGGCTGCCGACAACGAAGATAACAACGGCTGCAATAATGCAGGCTTTCTTACGGCCGCCGGTTTCGCCGCCTTTGCCTTCCTTGAGATTCTTGTCCACGAAGTAAGCAGTGACGCCTTCAAGGACAGAAATCGAAGAGGACATTGCAGCCAGGAAGACCAGCAGGTAGAAGAGGAATCCGATGAAGTTTCCGATAAAGCCGCCCATGGAAGCGAAGACAACCTGCATCGTGCTGAACAGAAGGCCAGGGCCGGCGCCATATTCAAGACCGAATGCAGCGCAAGCCGGGAGAACGACCATGCCGGCCATGATAGCGATCAGGGTATCGCTGACAACGACGATAAGAGCGTCTTTCTCGAGGTCCTCTTTCTTGCTCAGGTAAGAACCGTAAGTAATCATAACGGACATGCCGAGAGACAGAGAGAAGAACATCTGTCCGGCAGCCGTCTTGACGACTTTCAGGAAGTCCTCCTGCAGCGGTTTGACATTCCAGGAGAACATGAACTTGTAGCCTTCGCCGGCACCAGGCTGGCAGGCAACGTAAATCAGAACGATTAACAGCAGGAAGAACAGAGCGGGCATTGCAATCTTATTGAATTTCTCAATGCCTTCGGCAACGCCGCCTGCAATAACAAGCACATTAAGAAGGGTGAATACAAAGAACCAAATCAGCATGCTGCCGCCATTCGTAATGAATCTTCCGAAGAAGGTTGCCGGATCACCGAAGTTGTTCGATCCAAACATTGCCAGCAGATAGCCGCAGACATAGCGAAGGACCATGCCGCCGAGAACCATGTAGAAGCAAAGAATGAAGAATCCGGCCACGACGCCGCAGACGCCAACCCATTTAAACTTCTTACCCATTGCAGCGTAGGCACCGACGCATCCTTGACCGGTTTTGCGGCCCAACGCCATTTCGCCGAGCATTACAGCCAAGCCGACAAAAATTGCAAGAATTAAATAAACCAACAAGAACGCAAAACCACCGTTTGCGCCCATCTTGTACGGGAAGCCCCAGAGATTTCCAAGACCAACCGCAGATCCGATGGCAGCCATCAAGAAACCGAAGTTAGTCGCAAAGCCGCCGCGATTTTGACTTTCCATAAATTACTCTCCTTTACACACTTTCTCTTACCCCCGTCCGGAATGACGGGAAATGTTCATGAAGCGTACGCTTCACGTTCCTTACTTTACCCCATTTTTGGCTAATAATCAATGAATCGAAACTTGATTTCACAAATTTTAAACTTTTCATGATAAAGTTCGCATAAATTTAGATAACTTGTACAAAATTGATAGAAATCACTAAAAAAAGCACAAATTGTTGTGCGCTTTTCAAAAAAAGCTTGACAAAATCACACAATTGCGATGAAAAAAAGGGAAAGCCAGGGGAACAGATTCCGGCCGATTTTTTCCCGCCGATCCGTATTGATTTTTGTGCAGAAAAGCAAAAGTCCTCTGGAAAATGATCTCCTTTGCGGCACAAAGAATTGCATATTCGCTTGCAAAAAAATTCACAATTTGTAAATATTCTACGAGGGGCGAATGATTGCCTTCCCGGACAGGACAGCGGCTTTTCCACGGCCTTACCGGTGTACCGGAGAAGAAAGGGAAGAGGGCCCGCCGTTTGAGACACGGCGGCCCTCGAAGGAAAAATTCGAAAAATACCCCTGACCATACATGGCCAAGGTTCTGTCGGGATGACGGAGATGCCCGTGCACTGCTGTGCCGGCTGTCTGTTTTCTCGAAAGGCGCAGTGGATGATTCTATTTTTAACTATTTTTGTCTTTTATATAGTACATAAGAATGGCCGGATTCCGGGAGAAGTTTTGCAACAATATCCTGTGTTTTGACTTTCATGTATCCGGTCGTGGTTCCGTCGCTGCAGCCGTAGTATTCTTCCTTCAGCACATCCCAGTCAATAACGACCCGCACGGAGTCTGCACTTTTCAGAAGAACACTGAATACGGTTGCCGCACCGATTTTTGTCCCAAGCATTTCCTCCATGCTTTGTTCCGGAGCGAAGGAAACTCGGGAAACGCCCAGCTCCGTGGAAAAGCTATTGGAATCAAAGCGTCTGTCTCCGGTCGTAATAAAAAGAAACATTTCCCGCTGATGCCGTGTGCACAGAAAGAGCGTCTTTACCATCTTCATGTGCAGTTTCTGATTTATATCTTCGCAGTCTTTCATTGTGATCACTTCCTCCGTGTCTACACGTTCAAACAGAATTTCTAACTCCTGCAGCTTCCGATAGACAAGAGCCTGCAGCTCGCTGCGATAACGTTTCGGAGGCTGTGTTTGAACTTCACTCATAAGGATCATAATGTTTTTTCCCTCCTGCCCTGAAAATTTTCCCCGTACACTGTCCATAATATAGAATCTCTGATTCAATTAAAAAAACGAATAAAACACATTTTTATTATCGAAAAAGAGAATGATAAAATGGACGGAAATATTCTGAAATATCTGGCTTTTGTTACTGTAGCCGAATGCGGAAGCTTTACGAAGACCGCAAAGCTCCTTGGCTATGTGCAGTCTTCGATCAGCAAGATGATTGCAGATTTGGAAGCGGAGTGGAATGTGGTTCTAATGGAAAGAAGCCGGGCCGGAATTCAGGTGACTTCGGAAGGAATGGCGATGCTTCCGTACGCCCGTGCTCTTCTTGTCAGCTACCGGAAGGCACAGGAGCAGGCAGCCGCTCTTTCCGGGATCGCAGCGGGCACGATCCGCATCGGTACGTTTTCCAGTGTGGCAGCGCAATGGGCGCCGAATATCATCCGGCGTTTTCAGGAAGATTATCCGGGAATTCGTTATGAACTGCTTTTGGGAGATTATCCGGAAATCGAGCAGTGGATTATTGAAATACCGGAATATTTGATTCCTTTTTTACGCTCCGCCGCTACGCCTATTCCGCTTCGCTCGCAATGCGGCTGCAGGGGAAAGCGTGCTGCGGCATACACGCACAAAAGTGGCGCTCCCCAAAGCACTGTGTCTTTCTTGATTTTTAACAGGAAAGGAATAGAATGATTTTAGACAGCTTTCGGCTAAGGGAGGAAAGGCCATGACCTATACAATTGATATTGCTGGAATGAAACGGGACCTGCCGCTGTGCCATGTAAGCGACGATTTGCTGATTGGCGCTTTTGTTATGTTCGGAGATGTGGAGATTACAATTCACTGCGCGAAGGAAATGCTTAAAAGGGCTCCGGAGTATGACTACCTGATTGCGCCGGAAGCGAAGGCAATTCCGCTGCTGTATGAAATGGCAAGGCAGACGCATGCAGAAAAATATTTTCTCGCCCGCAAGAACGCGAAGGCTTACATGCAGGGAGTTCTGCAGGTGGATGTTCAGTCCATAACGACCCAGGGGATGCAGACGCTGGTCATTGATACTGCGGATGCGGAATTAATGAAAGGGCACCGGATTCTGATCATTGATGATGTCATATCTACCGGAGAATCGATGCATGCGATGGAAGTTCTGGTGGAGAGAGCCGGAGGCATTGTCGCAGGCCGGATGGCGGTCCTTGCAGAAGGCGATGCGGCGGAACGGGAAGACATTATCACCCTGGCGCCGCTGCCGCTGTTCAATGCGGACGGCACGGTGAAGTCCTGAGACGCAAGAAAAAGAGAAAAAATTTTCGTGGAGCGGCGCGACACACGCCGCTCCGTTTTTCGGCGGGGAAAACGGGTATGTATACAGAAAAATCGAAAGAGGAATACATGGAGCAGGCTCTGGCCCTCGCCCGGGAGGCACTGGCGGCGGATGAAATTCCTGTCGGCTGCATCGTGGTGAATTCTGTAGGGCAGATTGTCGGACGGGGACGAAACCGGCGGCGGGAAACAGGAGACGCCAGCGCACATGCGGAGATCCTTGCCATACGGGAGGCTTGCGAACAGCGCCATGATTGGCGTCTGAAAGACTGCACGCTTTATGTAACACTGGAACCGTGCCCCATGTGCGCGGGCGCGGTAATCAATGCAATGATTCCGGAAGTCGTTTACGGCGCCTCCGAGCCCCGGTTCGGTTCCTGCGGCAGCGTAATTAATTTGTTTGAGGAGAATTACGGGCATCGGCCGCATCTGTATGGAGGAGTGCGGGAGGAGGAATCCCGAAAACTTCTGCGGGAATTTTTCAAGCAGATTCGCGGCACGTAAAAAGAGAAGGGAGACGGAAATTTCCGAATCCCTTCCTTTTTTGCCCTTATTACGGACTGCAGATTAATTGTTTTCTGTATCCGTATTTTCTTCCGGTGCGCCGTTTACAGATGCGGGCTTTGCAACCAGCGTCAGCGCCAGCGTCATTACGGTTCCGAGGATGGCTGCGATCAGAACGGCAGTAATCGGATCCTTTATTAGCGCGAAGATCAGCGCGGCGGCGGCTGCAAGAACGGCTAATGTCGCCAGAACCCGAGTAGCCTTCTTTCCGGATAGACCCAGAATGCCGGCAATAATGCCAAGCACACCGGCAAGCAGTGCAAGAATATTTGCTACTGCTTTTCCGGTCAGATCCTTTGTGGTGCTGACCGTGGATTCATCAAGATATTCATATCCTGCTTTAACAACATCCAGTCCGGCATCGACTTTGGCCTGCACTTCCGCGATTGCGGTGAGCGTTGCTTTGCCTGCTTCTACCTGTTTTTCTCCATCTTCAAAGGTCTTCAGCTTCGCAAGACCTTCCTCAAGCGCCTTCTTGGCCTCTGCAAGCTGCTTTTTCGCAGCTTCCAGCTGCGGCTTTGCGGCGTCTAGCGTCGCCTTTCCGGATTCGTATTCCTCCAGCTGGGCTTTGCCGTTTGCAAGCTTTGACTCCGCAGCGTTGAGCTGCTCTTTTGCACTTGCCAGCTGCGGCTTTGCGGCGTCTAGCGTCGCCTGGCTTGCATTAATAGTATTTCGGGCCTCCTCGAGCTTGCCCTTCATCGCAGGGACATCCGTGGCAAGAGCCGTATCAATGTCAGCATCCGTCAGATCCGGCTGCGAAGCCTTAATTACACCGTAAGCCTGTTCTTTCGTAAAGCCGTCCGGTTGCTGCAACATATTCATTGTATTATAGAGGTTCTGAATAGTCTTTTCTTCATAACCGCCGTTCGCTGCTACGAACTTGATGGAATTAGCTTCATTGCCTTTGCAGGCAAGAATTGTAGCTACGGCAGTGTAGGCACTTTCGACCTGCTTCGCCGTGGTGGAATCGGGGTTCGCACCATTGGCAGCTTCTGCAACCGCTTCTGCGGCTTCCTCGAGCTTGTAGCCGGTGTACAGCTTTTTGACGCCATTGTAGGCTGCGCGGACGTCATCGTCGCTTGCGCCGCTGCTCTGTGCTGCTAAGTGGATCGATTTCGCTTCGTCGCCTTTGCACGCAAGAATGGCGGACATGTTTTCGTAGATTTGCCGAACCTGATCCGGCGATACGGTACCTAAAGAAGATGCAGAAACCTCCTTGTACGCATCTTCAGGCGCTGTCCCGCTCAATATCTTTTCGTTCACGCTATTATAAATACTCTTTACGCTGTTAGCGGGCATCATGGGGTTATCTATTTTTTTTGCAACCGCTTCTGCGGCTTCCTCGACCGTGTAGCCGGTGTACAGCTTTTTGACGCCATTGTAGGCTTTGCCGACGATCTCTTCGCTTACGCCGCTGTTTTGTGCCGCTAACTGGATCGATTTCGCTTCGTCGTTTCTGCACGCAAGAATGGCGGACACGTTTTCGTAGGCGGCTTTAACTTCTTCGGGCTTTTTTCCGGCTTTCTTGCCGACCATTTTCGAAGCGTCATCTACGGAATAACCGGCTTTCAAGCCGTTGATGGTATTGTATGCGTAGAGAACATCCTCTTTACTCTTGCCGCTCGATTCCGCTACGAAAGCGGCGGCCTGATCTTTCGTATAGTGATGCGTTAGAGCTTTATAGGTATTCTGCAGCCTTTCCACACCTGCGAGCAGTGACTCCTTGGAAGCAAATTCCTTACGGCCGGCTGCCAGGGCTTTTTTGCCGTTTTCGTATTGCTGCAGGCTGCTGTTATACTTGCTGAGTCCGGCATTGTATTCTTTCACGCCGTTAGCATAGGTAATTTTTCCCTTCTCATAGTCCGCTGTTTTGGATTTCAATGTTGCAAGGCCTTCGGTGTACTCCTTGAGAGATGCCTTGTATTTTGCAAGCCCCGCATTGTACTGCGCCAGCCCCTTTTCATAGGTCTGCTTGCCTTCGTTATACGTCTGCCGGTTGGACTCCAGCTCTTCAATGCCGGCTGCCAGCGTGTCGATCTGCTGTCTAGCCTCAGCTCCTTCCTGTGTCTTGACATCCTTCTGCTCCATTACGTCGCTCATGCCGAGGGCACCGGCAATAAGCATGAACAGGCAGGCAAGGATTGTGAGGACACTCACAACCTTCGTCTTCTTCAAGTTATCAATCCCCCTTCTGAAAAGAAACGAATTTGTAAGTTTCTAATATTAAAAATCTGCGGACAATCCGCGGACTTTTAACCGTAAAATCGTGCGAGGGCGCAAAATATCCTTACGGGAAACGAATCAATAAAGAGAAAATATGCCGCCAAACGGCGAAAACATCAAACCGGAGAGAGCCTCCGGTTCAGCGGACAGATATGTCGCGTCCAATTCTCATTCCCCTCGCAAATCCCTTTTTGTCATGTCGGAATTTGTCCCTTATTCATACAAACCCGAACATTAGTATATTCTTTCTTGGATTTTTGGCAATAAAATTTAAAGGGTACTTAAAGAAACTGTAATAAAATCCACAATATTGACAAATTTAGCACAAAGATTTTCCCAAGTTTGCCATCTTGACAAAAGCGAAAATTTTGTATTTTAAAAGGGACCGGCTGGCGTGGTCTATCCAGAGAGGGACGGCGAAGAATCGCAGCGTACAGGAATCGGTCTTCTCCGCGCCGAAGATCGCCGGGAGAGCCTATCGGCGGGCAAGCAAAAAAAGATTGACATTTCGTAGGATACTGTTTATGTTGTATATACAACAATAATCTTACGGAGAGCATGCACATGGGAAAGAGGATTGACGATATTCCCTGCCACTGCCTGAAAATTCGGCGGAGTGCGGAGAATGTAACACGGTTTTATGACAAGGTCCTGGCACCCTCCGGCATCACGGCAAGGCAATGCTCGCTTCTGGGCAGCATCTATGCAAACCCAGGTTGCAGCATACGGGATCTCGCGGAAGACACCATTCTGGATCGGTCGACACTGACCCGAAGCCTGAAGCCGCTGCTGGAGCTGGGTTATATAGAGGACCGGAGGCACACAGGTGCTCGAAACAGCGTCCTCAAGCTCACAGAGCAGGGCACGGCCGTATACAGGGAGGCCTACGCGCTTTGGAAGCAGGCCCAGCAGGAGCTGGAGCAGAAGGTCGGAAAACGGAATCTTGCGCAGATGGAAAGCATGCTCCTGCTTTTGCAGGATCTGTAATTCCCCGGCGGCCGGCAGGGCTGCGGGGGATTCTCAACACTCAAAAAGATGTATATACAACAAAAATAAAAACAAGCAAAAATTATGAGGAGGAAAAACCATGAATTCAATCCTGTACACCCCCTACAAAATTGATGGCCTGGAAATCAAAAACCGGTTTACGGCAAGCGCGGTTTTTGAATATGGCGCGGACAATGGAAAAATTACGGGGAAAATTAAAAAACGGTACGCAAGCCTTGCCGACGGCGGAACGGGAATGATTATCAGCGGCATGCACGCGGTTCGGCCGGAAGGCGGCATGGGGCCTTTTAACGCGACGCCGAAGGCGGAAGGATATGCGGAAGGTCTGAAAGAGATCACCGAGTATGCCCATAAGCAGGCGGCGAAATTTTTCGTCCAGCTCTGCCACTGCGGAACCAGCACGTCTTCTGCGGAGGGGTATGACACTCTGGCGGTCTGCGAAACAAAAGGGAGAGACGGCCGAACCTTCCACGCAGCGACAGAAGAGGAACTGAAGCGAATTGAGGAGGACTTTGCGGATTCTGCCCGCATCTGCCAGCAGGGCGGGGCGGACGGCATCGAAATTCATGCGGCGCACGGCTATCTTGTCAATACGTTCCTTTCTCCTGTTACAAACCACAGGACGGATGCCTATGGCGGGAACGCCGCCAATCGGGCGAGATTCCTCTTCGAGGTCTATGATGCGATTCGTTCCGCGGTTGGGCCGGAGTTTATTGTCGGAATAAAATTCCCCTTCAATGACCTTATGGAAAACTCCATTCGGCCGGAGGATTCCCTGTGGACCTGCCGGGAATTGGAAAAACGCGGTATCGATTTTATTGAAGTGACTTCTGGCATCGCAATGAGCCGCGAGTCCTCCTCCACACCGCGGGTAACGCTGGAGGCGCAGGCTCCGTTTGCGGAATATGCCAGAGAGGTTGCCGATGCCGTTTCTGTACCTGTGATCAGTGTTTGCGGGTACCGCACGCCGGAGGCTGCGGAAAAAGTACTGACGGAAACGAAAATTTCAGCGGTATCTCTTGCGCGGCCGCTGATTCGCGAACCCGATCTGCCGAACCGCTGGAAAACGGACCGAAGCCCGGCAAAATGCATTTCCTGCAGTCACTGCTTCCGATCGGCAGCCGATGGAATTGTAACCTGCCAGGTCGAAAAAGCGCTGAATCAATAATTCCGCTGCGCAGGCAAATGGGAACGCGCCGATCGGAGACGATCGAGCGCGGAAAGCGGCAGGATGCTCCGATTGGAACACCCTGCCGCGTATTCCCTTGGCCGTCCGTACGGGCAGACATTATTCGGCGGTAAACTGATCTTTTCCCGCGCCGCACAGCGGACATACATAATCATCCGGGAGATCGGCAAATTTCGTGCCGGGGGCGATGCCGTTATCCGGATCTCCAGCGGCTTCATCGTAAACATAGCCGCAGATAGAACAAACATACTTCATAGTAGGGCTCCTCCTCGTTTATTAATTCAGTGGCATTCGTCACTGTGGTATGGCTTTTGCCTTCTTCGGCGGCTTTGCGGGCTTTACATAGCCCAGCGCAATCTCGGGCCGACGGGCTTGAATCATTTCTCCGGCCCGGTCGACTTCCTCCATATCATGGCCGAAGATAATATTGGAGATTTCTTTGTCGCCGTGTACCAGGATCAGGCGGTAATAGTCATAATTCACGCCGGCACAGCACATTCTAGCGTTGCAGCCGCTGATGCGGGTGAAAACTCTGTCTATGTATTCCAGCGGAATGCAGAAATACCGCCTTCCATCCTTATAGTAAACCGCACGGCTTCCGACTTTTACCTTTCCGATCGTTTCCGCCGAGTCGTAGTCGCGGTAGAAGCTCTCGTCCGTGATCGGCTGCTTATCCGGACCGCGGAACGTAAATTTGTGGTCCATACTATCCTCCTTTGCGCTCAGCCGGGCGTATTGTCAGATTATTTCAGAAGCTTAATCTTCCGACCGCTGTTTTCAAGGATCCCTTCTTCCCGCATCAGCCGGAACTCCCGCATCAGGCTTGTGCGATCTACGCACAGATAGCGGGCAAGCTGGCTGAGGGACATTTCCGTGTCAAACTCTTTTGTGCCGTATTTTTCTTCCAGATACTGAAGATATGCCTCCAGCTTCTGCCGTACTGTCTTGCGGCTGATCATGTTGATCCGCAGCAGAAGCATTTGCGTTTTCTTCGCGGTGAGGTAGAAAAGGTTGTTTGTAATGTCCGTGTGGTGCTGGCAGGCCTTCGCGCAGCGCCCCGTAATTTCGGAGAAGCGAATGAAAATAACCTCGCAGTCGGTGTCGGCCTCCACGACATAGCCCAGTTCGCCGTAGGGCATGGTGAAAACTTCACCGTAAATATCGTTCTCCGTGTAATGCTCGAGCAAGGTGTCGTTGCCATCACTGTCAATGCTGTATAAATGGGCTTTTCCGCTGAGCTGGATGCATAGGTACTCCAGTTCCGGGGAATATACAATAATCGTATCGCCCTTCCGGAAGGAACGGGTTTCCGCTTTGAAGCATTTCATCATTTCGTCAATGCTTTCATCGCTGATTCCCTTGAAGAGTTCTACATTGCGAAGAGAATTCATAGTATTCACTCTCACTTTCAGTATAGAAACGAGTATATCATAAGTCTGTCGCATTTGCGACAAATAAACAGCGGAAGAAAAACAAAATTTGCCTTGCTGCACGGTCTGCGTCACAGGGCGGCACAAATGCCCGGAATAGTTGCAGACGCCTCTTTGAAAATGATATAATACGGCGAGCCGCGGCAGCGCCGGCTATCTTTGACGCCCTTGCGGCAAGACTGTTCTGAATGGATGACGAAGGACTCTGTCAAGTCCGCCGCCCGCAGCGTTCCATGCTGCGAAAGTCAAAACGGGTACGGAGGAAAACATATGTATCTAACAAAGACCATTAAGGAAGACCTGATTTGGGTGGGAGCCGACGATCGCCGCCTTGCGTTTTTCGAGGGCGTGTATGGTGTTCCCAATGGAGTTTCGTACAATTCCTATTTACTGCTGGATGATAAAAATGTTCTTTTTGACACGGTAGACAAAGCCGTGGAAGGGCTGTTTCTTAATAATGTGCAGGCGACCTTGAACGGACGGAAGCTGGACTATCTCGTGATTCAGCACATGGAACCGGATCATGCAGCTTCCATCGAAGAGCTTTCGCTTCGCTATCCGGATTTGACGATTGTCTGCAACGCCAAGACGGCACAGATGCTGCAGCAGTATTTTGACACAGATTATTCCCAGCGCATTCACCTTGTAAAGGAGGGGGATACACTTTCAGTCGGGAAACACGAACTGAGCTTCGTGTTTGCTCCCATGGTGCACTGGCCGGAGGTTATGATGACCTATGAAAAAACCGACGGGATTCTCTTTACGGCGGATGCCTTCGGCTGCTTTGGCGCCCTGAATGGCCGGATTTTTGCCGATGAAGTGGATTTCTACCACGACTGGATGGATGAAGCCCGGCGGTATTATACAAATATTGTCGGAAAATACGGCATGCAGGTACAGTCTGCACTGAAGAAGGCAGAAAACCTGCAGATGCATTACGTTTGTCCTCTGCATGGGTTTGTATGGCGCCGGGACTTCGGACCGTACCTGGAGAAATACCAAAAATGGAGCCTCTACGAACCGGAGAAGAAAGGCGTTATGATGGCGTATGCCTCAGTGTATGAGCATACGGAACAGGCGGCGAACCTGCTGGCAGCTTTTCTGTCCGATCGCGGCGTAGAAGTTAAAATGTATGACACATCCGTAACGCCGGCAAGCTACATTCTTTCCGACGCTTTCCAGTACAGCAACTTGGTTTTTGCGTCTACGACGTATAATATGTGCATATTTGTAACGATGGAAAATCTACTCAACGATATTGTCCATCATAATCTGAAGAACCGGCATATTTCCCTGATTGAAAACGGTTCTTGGGCTCCTGTCTGCGGAAAACAGATGAAGGAAGTACTCAGCGAACTTCCGGGTTCCGCTTTTATTGGCGATACCGTAACGCTTAAATCCTCCCTCAAGCAGGATCAGCGTGCGCAGCTGGAAGCCCTTGCCGATGCGATCGCGGCGGATGTGAAGGCTTGAGCAATGCGCCCCATCGACACGCAACGGAACGGCGGCATTGCGTAAGGGGATAAGGAAAAAAGGGCCGAAAGGTTCGTGCTAGATACGCTCTCCACAGAGCAGATGGCGGAAATACGCAGAGTCTGTTCGCGGAAGAGCGTATTATTTTATAACCTCTTCCGAAGTTTCATCCAGAAAAATTGCTGTATTAAAATTAAGAAAAAGCTGTCCGATTCCCCCACGGTGCTCGGCCTGCAGGAATGTCCACAAGGCTTTGAAGGATCAGCTGGATCCGAGACAGAGCGCAGCGCATTTAAATAAGATCTGCCTTCTTAGCATGTGCAGGCGGTCTAGAGCAGGATCATTGAGGCACAGAAGATCGCCGGATCTTTATTCCTGGGAATCCTGCGCCCTATCGCCATAGCCGTTCGGATTCTTCTTTTGCCAGTTCCAGGAATCCCGGCACATATCATCCAGATCGTATTTTGCCTTCCAGCCCAGAATGGCAGCGGATTTGTCCGGAGAGGCATATGTAACCGGAAGGTCCCCGGCTCTTCGCGCTCCAATTTTATAAGGAATCTTTACGCCGGTTACCCGTTCAAAGCTCTTTACGATGTCAAGGACACTGTAGCCTTGCCCGGTTCCGAGATTGAAGACGCTTTCTCCGCGGTGCTCCAGCATGTAGCGGATGGCGGCAACATGCCCGGAAGCTAGGTCGCATACGTGAATGTAATCCCGTATGCCGGTTCCATCCGGTGTGTCATAGTCGTCGCCGAACACGTTGAGATACGGAAGCCGTCCGATGGCAACCTGGGAAATATACGGCATGAGGTTGTTGGGAATGCCGCGGGGATCCTCGCCGATAAGGCCCGAAGGGTGCGCTCCGATCGGATTAAAATACCGAAGCAGAAGAACGGACCAGTCCGAGTCCGCCTTCGCCATATCCCGCAGAATCTGCTCGGACATGTATTTTGTCCACCCGTACGGGTTCGTGCAGCCGCCGGTGATGGAGTCCTCCCGCAAAGGCATGGGATCGGTTCCGGTGTAAACCGTTGCAGAGGAAGAGAAAATGATATTCTTGCAGCCGTGATCCCGCATGGCTTCACACAGGCGGACCGTGCAGAATAGGTTATTATCATAATATTCAAGAGGCATCTGAACACTTTCCCCTACTGCCTTCAAGCCTGCAAAGTGTATGGCACAGGAGATGGCATGCCTTTCAAAAATGCGGTCCAGCGCCGCCCGGTTACGAACATCTACTTCGTAGAAAGCGACTTTTTTCCCGGTAATCTGCTCAATGCGGTCTACCGCCTTAGCACTGCTGTTGACAAGGTTATCGATAATCACGACGTCATAGCCACTGTTTAAAAGCTCAACGCAGGTGTGGCTTCCGATAAAGCCTGCGCCGCCGGTCACCAATACGGTCATAATCTTTTTGGCGAGGAAACCCACAGGTTTGCCTGTGGGAGGAATCGCCTTACACCACCCTTCTTAATTCAGTAATCATTTTCCTGCGCACTTCAAGGAGTCTGAGATTCTTGTATCCTGCCGATGCATTGATTTTCTTTCCGTCAAGAAGTCTCAGATCCGTTCTTCCGGTTGCACGCCGTCCGAAAATGAAACATATCCGCCCTCTCCATTTTACAAACCTGAATCCATTCACTTCATAGAGTGCCTGATTCCTTTTCCGGTATCCGCCCCTCAGGTTTATAGCCTTGTGGATCTGACGGTTATGACATCTTACTTTTTTCTGCTGACACTCCAGCTACTTGACAGTTCCTCCTAAGAGCGGCAAATGTACCATCGCCAATGTTAATGGAAGGCTTGTTGCACGCAGCACGGTACCTATACCGCAGAACTTTTTATTCACACACCTTATTGCTGACAGACGTGGCACTACATCCGCAGGGAACTATGTATATACCGAGGTATACATTCTTCCTTATCGCAGCCAGGAAAGGCTTAGGCTACTCACTCCGGGCTGCTAAGCAACCTCACAGGCTTGTTTGTGGGTACCAGTGAGGCAATATTCCGCATATTCTGCGGGGAATCCGGGCTGCGAGGCTATTCGTCCCAAAGCCCTTCCGGGTAGAGCCCCTGTCTCTTCATGCGGGCAATCGCATCCCGGACGCTCTGCAGATCGGATTTATAGGTGACGCCGTACCAGGTTTCCGAACAGGGAAGAACCTCCACGCTTCCGGTGCCGGACTGCAAAACGCGGCTTACGACGGACGGGAGGAAATATTCCGCTTTCAGCGGATTTTCCCGCAGGGCTTCATTTAGGAAAAGGGGGAAGCCGCTTTCAATCGCGGGCAGGATTTCGGCCCCGAAGCCCCAGAAATTCATGCTGACCGGCGTATCCCCGGGAACCCGGGTCCAGCTTTTCCCGCCGTCTTCCGTATAAGCGGCGTCCTCCCCGGCAGGAACAATCTGCGTATGTTCTGTGACGCGCACGAGCTTTCCATCCTGAACGACGCATAAACCACGGGCAACGGAGCCGTTCTCCGTTACGGTATTCCGGATCCGATAACCGACCATGGCGTGACAGGTTTCCGGCCGGTCCGCCCGGAGAAAAGTGAAGATGGATTGATAGGCGGAAGGGCCGTAATAGTCATCGGAATTGATAACGGCGAAAGGTCCGTCCAGCACTTTCCGGCAGCTGTATATGGCGTGCGCTGTGCCCCAGGGCTTTACGCGTCCGGCGGGAACGGTGTATCCTTCCGGCAGATCGGCAAGCCGCTGCGGAACATACGCAACGTCAAAATAGGATTCCATGCGACGCCCGATGCGCTCCGCAAATGTCTTTTGAAGGGCTTCCGTCACAATGAATACGACGCGCCGGAATCCTGCCTGATGGGCGTCATAAAGGGAAAAATCCATAATGGCGTGCCCCTGGGGATCGACCGCTTCGATCTGCTTGAGACCGCCGAAGCGGCTCCCCATACCGGCAGCCATCACGACTAAGGTTGGATTTCGCATAGCTTTCCTTTCTGCTGCCGACGGCAGCACTGTGAGAGAGTGTGGATTAACGCCTTATATCCCCATAGCTAAAGCAAGGAATTTACGGCAGGATATGGTAAAGACCAAATTCGGCATATATTTCGAACGCCGCGTCCGGAGGGTTACGTGCCGGAGGACTCTCCGGCACGGCGGCCAAGCCGGGAAAACCATCGAAAAGTCAGCGGCCAAACCGTTCCCCCGAAAAAAACCATGAGAAAATATCGGAGACCGTCTGCCACGGGGTGTCCGCCGAAGAGAGCCAGCAGCGGCGCTTTCAGGAATACGCGCAGGGCAAGAACTCCGGCGATTCCGATCCCGGCTTTCAGGATCTGCGCCCACCAGACAGCGGAGGTCGGATAGTGAATGTTTCGCAGATCAAGCACATAGCTCAGAAGAAAGGCAAGGCTGCTGAACAGGCAGAGATAGGAATTCTTCCACGCCGATTGAAAATTGTCCGCATCTACGTCGGACGGGAAGGGATGCAGCTCCATATAGAGCACATACAGGAGCGACAGTACGCACAGCCCCGCGAAAACCCAGGCAATGCCCTGCGGCTTTTCTTCGGCTCTGCGGAAGATGGGAAGCAGCAGGAGCAGTGCGGCAACGCCGATGGCAAGTCCGGCGGCGACATCAGCCGGCGTGTGCACACCCAGGTACATCCGCGTAAAGGCGGTAAACAGGCACAGAACCGAAGCCAGAACGATCAGCGCGGTGCGGCGGCGGTAGACAGCCGGGGCAAGCAGCGCAGCCGTTGAGGTCTGGCTGTGCCCAGATGGAAAGGAGTAGCCTCCTGCGTCCGCAACGGCCCCCTCCACCGGATGCAGATTCGGATCCCGGATCCAGGGCCGGGGAATGCGGCAGGCGATTTTGAGGAATTGACCGACGGTGATCCCCAGCAGGCCGGTCGCAGCCATATAGTAGCCGCAGCGCTTATCCAGGCACCAGAGACACAGAACTGCCAGAACGAGAAAGACAGCTTCGCTTCCCAGCCAGGTGCCGGCGAGTGTCAGTACGTTGAGAAAAGGAGTCCGTATCGACTGCAATGCGAGCAGAAAATCCATGCCGAGGCCACCCTTCCGCATCCCAGACGCGAACCAGCCGCATCGGGAAAATTTTTCACGTGCACTATAGCAAAGCAGATGCGAAAATGCAACCGTAGCAGCCTGCGATCTGTACGAAAAAAATTCCAATACGGAAAAAATTTTGAGTAGATTTTCCATTGACGGCACGGTAAATCCTGATAAAATACACCCATAAATGAATACGGAAATGCATGGATGGAGACAAGTAGCGCAACTGCTTTCTTACAGAGAGCCGGCGGCGGTGGAAAACCGGCAGGGGAATCTGCGTGAATAACACTCCGGAGCAGCGACCTGAAAGATGACACCCAGTAGGGAAGACGCGAAGCGTGGCGTTAGAACGTGAGGGCTTGATGGAGCTCGAAAAAGAGACCATGGAACATGGTAATTTAGGTGGCACCGCGGATGGCAGCTATTCGTCCTAAGAAATTGGGAAAGAGCTGCAATGATTATCCGGAGGTGTTTTTTTATGTGTTCCATTATGGGATTTACGACCCAGGCGCTGACTGAGGAAGAGATTCGGCCGTATTTTGACCGTACCAAATCCAGAGGTCCGGACAAAACACGCATCGAGAAGACAGGGTCCGGCTGGCTGTGCTTCCACCGGCTTGCCATCATGGATTTAAGCTGTACCGGAATGCAGCCGTTTCACAGGGACGGCGACATGTGCGTATGCAATGGGGAACTGTATCTTTTCCGCCCTCTTCGCGGTGAAATCGCGAAGGAAGTCCCGCTGCAAAGCGAATGCGACTGCGAAATTATTCTGCCGCTGTACCGGAAGTACGGACTGGATATGTTTCGAAAACTTGATGCGGAGTTTGCCATGATCCTCTACGATGCGCAGAAAGACGCCTATATCGCGGCGCGGGATCCGCTCGGCATCCGTCCGCTGTTTTACGGACGGATGCGGAAGGACGGCTCCATGGTATTTGCGAGCGAAGCGAAAAACCTGGTGGGGCTTGTGGATCGAATCCTGCCCTTTCCTCCCGGATGCTACTGGGCGGACGGCACGTTCACCCGCTACGCGGATCTGACAACCGTCCGGCCGGAAGAATATATCCGGGACGATGTGGACACAATCTGCCGTAAGATAAGGGAACTTCTAATCCTGGGCATTGACAAGCGGCTTGACGCTGATGCGCCGCTGGGATTTCTTCTCTCCGGCGGTTTGGATTCCAGCCTGGTCTGCGCAGTTTCCGCGAAGCTCCTGGGACGCCATGTACGGACTTTCGCCATCGGCATGGACAAGGATGCCATTGATCTTAAGTATGCGCGGGAAGCGGCCGAGTATATCGGGGCGGAACATACGGAGATTTTTATGACGCGGCAGCAGGTTCTGGACAGTCTGGAGGAGGTCATTGCCGCTTTGGGCACATGGGACATCACCACCATACGGGCAAGCATGGGCATGTACCTTTGCTGCAAGGCGATCCACGAACAAACGGATGTGCGCGTCCTGCTGACCGGGGAAATCTCGGATGAGCTTTTCGGCTATAAATACACGGACTTTGCCCCTTCCGCGGAGGAATTCCAGCGGGAAGCGAAGAAACGTGTTGACGAGCTGTATATGTATGATGTGCTGCGGGCAGATCGTTGCATTTCCGCAAACTCCATCGAGGCCCGTGTGCCTTTCGGCGATCTGGCGTTTGTAAACTATGTGATGCGCATTGATCCGGAGCGCAAAATGAACCGCTACGGCATCGGAAAGTATCTTCTCCGTCACGCTTTTGAAAAGGATGGACTTCTGCCGGAAAATATTCTGTGGCGGCAGAAAGCCGCGTTTTCCGACGCAGTCGGACACTCCATGGTGGATGATCTGAAAGCTTACGCAGAGCGCCTGTATACGGAGGAAGAGTTCCAGCGGAAGCGCCGGCAGTATGCATTTCGAACGCCGTTTACCAAGGAAAGCCTTCTCTACCGCGAAATTTTCGAGAAGTATTACCCGGGGCAGGCGGGGATGATCAAGGACTACTGGATGCCGAACCGTTCCTGGAAAGGCTGCGACGTAGATGATCCTTCCGCTCGTGTGCTGCCAAACTACGGGGCTTCCGGCATGTAGAAACGGAAAAGGAAAAACGAATCCCGGGACAGCGGCAGATCACGCGCCCGGGATTTATTGACATCACTCCCACGGGGTTGTATGATCAGAAAACAATTCGCGTCGGTGCGGCGGAAAAGCTCTGCCGCCGGGCGCTAAACAGAATCGACAGGGGACAGCGTTGTGGGATTTTCGGAGATCCTTCTCATCGGCATCGGCTTGAGCATGGATGCCTTTGCCGTCAGCGTCTGCAAGGGACTTACGCTGAAAAAAGCCAATTTCAAATATGCGGCGATCGCCGGACTTTATTTCGGCGGTTTTCAGTTCCTGATGCCGGTTCTGGGCTATCTTCTGGGCGTCCGGTTTGAACAGGCCATTACCCGGGTGGATCACTGGATTGCCTTTCTTCTGCTTGCCGGCATCGGAGCGAACATGATTCGGGAATCCTATTCCAAGGACGGCAAGGCAATGAATGATGACTTCGGGCTTCGCACCATGCTGCTTCTTGCCGTGGCTACCAGCATTGACGCGCTGGCAGTCGGTGTGACGTTTGCCTTCCTGCAGGTGCAGATTCTGCCTGCCGCCGCCGTTATCGGCGTGACGACGTTCGCTTTTTCCGCCGCGGGAATCTATCTTGGAAAAGCAGTGGGAGCCAAACTGAAAAATTACTCCGAACGCATAGGTGGAATCATTCTGATTGCCATCGGACTGAAGATCCTGCTCGAACATCTGGGAGTCCTTTCCTTCTGAGGTGCCCGCTTGCGGGAAAAGGCGATCCGGGAGTAAAATAAGGCATCGTTTTTTTCTCCGGGACTTCAAAGGCCCCGCATGCGAAGGGGTATATTCAGACACAGGCTAGGGAAGAGGCGCTTATGGCACAGCCGAGTATTCGGAAAAACTTCATACTGAGTACGGCGTACCAGATCATCCTCGTTATTGTGCCGCTGATTACAGCGCCTTATATCGCCCGTGTCCTGGGACCCATCGGGGAGGGCATCTACAGCTATACCAATTCGATAGAACTGTATTTTGCCATGGTCGCGGAACTGGGCACGATGAGCTACGGCGCCCGCGAGATTGCCAGAGCCCGGGACAATCCGGAGGAGCGGACGCATATTTTCTGGGAAATCGAAATTCTGACGATCATTACGACCTGCATCATGCTGGGGTGCTGGGCGGTATTTATTGCATGCTCGAGCCAATACCGCATTCTATATATTATCTTAAGCCTGAATATTCTGAACTGCCTTTTCGACGTTTCCTGGTTCTTCGCCGGCATGGAGCAGTTTCAGTATACGGTCGCGATCAATACCATATTCAAGGTGCTGGGGACGATAGCCCTCTTCCTTTTCGTGAAGGACGAAGGCGATTTGGCGCTGTATACCCTGATTATGAACCTGACCACGCTGCTGGGAACTATGACGATGTGGATAGCCCTGCCGAAGTTTCTGGTGCGCGTCAAACTCGGAAATCTGCATCTGAAAAAACACCTGAAGGAAACTCTTGTATATTTCCTCCCCTCTGTTGCAACGTCCATCTATGTCTACCTTGATAAGACCCTGCTGGGTGTAATTACAAAGGATTCCATGCAGAACGGCTACTACGAGGCGGCAACCAAGGTCGTGAACCTTCTCAAGGCGGTTACCTTTACTTCAATCAACAGTGTTGTCGGCTCCCGGATTTCCTACCTTTTTGCAGAGGAGAAGTATGATGAAATCCATCGGCGAATTAACGACTCCATGGACTATATTCTTTTCCTTGGTACCGGCATTTTCTTCGGCCTTCTAGGCGTCAGTGAAAACTTTGTACCCTGGTTTTTCGGGGATAAATACCTGCCAACGGTGCGGATTCTGCAGTGCCTGAGCCCGCTGGTTCTGATCATCGGCATCAGCAGCTGCATTTCCATACAGTACTACACCCCGGCAGGCCTGCGGAAGAAAAGCGCCGTCTATGTTATTATCGGAGCCAGTCTCAATCTGATTTTGAACCTGCTCTTCATCCCGCGCTGGAAAAGCGAAGGCGCCGCGATAGCCTCCGTGGCTGCTGAACTGACCATCGCCGTTCTCTGCGTCAGCAATTGCGGAGACTATATGACCTGGCGGCACCTTTGGAAACTGGAATGGAAGAGGCTTGTCGCAGCGGCTTTGATGCTGGTTGATTTACTCCTTACGGCGCATGCGGCTGCCAGTCACTTTACAGCGCTTCTCATCCAGTTTTTCAGCGGGTCGGCCGTCTATCTGCTGGTTTTGTACGGGCTCAATGATTCTTTCCTGAACGGGTATGTCCTGCGGAGACTGCGGGAATACAGAAACCGGCTGCGCGAAAAGCACAGCTAGCAGCCAAAGGCTCACTTCCCCCCTGCGCGGCGGGAAAGGAGGGTACTGGATGGTCTACGTATATATCGCTCTTCTCGCAATGGCCCTTGCCGGCATTGCTACCGTAATTATTCATATTGTAAAGACAAGCAAAGGCCAGACGGAGTTCTCCCGCGTCAGCCGGACCGGCCTGGTCATGCTGGTGGTCTGTGTTCTGATTGCCGGTCTGTCCGTCTACGAAATCGCATTGATACGGAGCTATTCACGCACATCGGGGCGCACGGTTCCGCAGACGCAGACGAACCGCGGCGAATCAAAGTTTCTTCCGACAAACAGCGTGCCGGTCAGAACAGCCCCTGTTCAGCTGTCAGATATTCCGGAGTACTCCGGAAGCGCCTATACGGTCCTGCATGATAACGTACCGTATTTTTCCCCGGATGAGCTGGTTCCGACCGCCTTTCAGAGCTACAGCGAACTAGACAGCCTGGGGCGATGCCGCACAGCGTACGCCTGCATCGGCCGGGAGAATCTTTCTTCGGTCCATAAAAGACAGACGGAGGAGATCCGCCCCACGGGATGGCAGGATACCACTTATGCGCTCCTCGGAGGGCAGACGCTTTATGTACGCTGCGAGATTCTGAATTTCGATTTCTACGGCCAGAACCGGAATGAGACGAACCTGATTACCGGAACCCGCTATATGCAGGAGCAGGCGCCGCAGGCAATGGAAAACCTGGTGCAGGATTATGTGCAGGACTCCGGAAACCACGTCCTCTATCGGGCTACGCCCCTTTACGAGGGACAGAACCTAGTGGCTACCGGCGTCCTGGTCGAAGCGGAATCCGTGGAGGATCTGGGTGGCTCCGTCTCCTTCTGCGTTTTTTGCTACAACGTGCAGCCCGGGATCACGATTAACTATGCGGATGGCACAAGCCAGCTGGAGCAGACGGAGAGCGGAAATTCCGAAACGGCGCAGCCCAGCGCGTCCGAAGCGCTGTTTTACCCCGCCGCAGAAGAATCCTGAAAGAATCCTGCCGTACAGGGTGAAAATCTCGCGGCAGGTTATTATAATAATGAATTAAAGGATTCCAAATCCTTGAAAAAGTTTCCGGGAGGGATAGCAATGAGCATTACGATGGAAAAAGCAAAAGAGATTCTGCACAAGCACGTCCGAGAGGAATCTCTTCGGAAGCACTGCCTGGCCGTCAGCGCTGCCATGGGAGCCATGGCGGACTATTTCGGCGAGGACCGGGAGCACTGGGAAGCGGTCGGCTATCTGCATGACGTGGATTATGAACAATACCCGGAGGAGCACTGCCTGCATGTGCGCGAAATGCTGGAGCCGGAGGGCGTAAGCGAGGAGGACATCCGCGCCATCATTTCCCACGGCTATGATCTGACAACGCAGGAATTCGAGCCGCAGAGCAATATGGAAAAAAGCCTCTACGCCGTTGATGAGCTGACCGGAATCGTGCAGGCGCTGGGGCTGATGCGGCCGGAAGGTCTGGACGGCCTTACCGTGAAAAGCCTGCGGAAAAAGTTCAAGGATCATCGATTTGCTGCCAAATGCAGCCGGGAAGCCATTCAAAAGGGCTGCGATATGCTGGGCCTGGACCTGGCGGTGGTCATGGAACAGACGATTAAGGGCATGCAGGAACACAAAGAAGAGCTTGGATTCTGAATTCTGTGCAGGAGAAGCGAATGAAAGCAGCAACGCCCAAACCCATTGCCTGGATCGTGATTCCCTGCTATAACGAACAGGAAGTGCTTCCCATAACGGCACCGCTCTTTCTGGGGAAAATCCGGGAACTCGCGGACACAGGAAAGATCAGCGAAAACAGCAAGGTTCTGTTTGTCAATGACGGCTCCACCGATGGAACGTGGGAAACCATCTGCAGTTTTGCCAGCACGGACTGCCATGCGCTGGGGCTGTGTCTCAGCCGGAATCGCGGCCATCAGAATGCTCTTCTGGCAGGTTTGATGGAAGCCCGGGAAAAGTGCGATTTTACCATTTCCATAGACTGCGACGGGCAGGACGACATCAACGCGATGAACGAAATGGTGGACGCGTATCTGGGAGGCTGCGATGTCGTCTACGGCGTCCGGTCGGATCGGACTTCGGATACCCGCTTTAAGCGCCGTACAGCGCAGCAGTATTATCGGCTTCTGCGGTGGCTGGGCGGTGAAATCGTTTACAATCACGCCGACTACCGTCTCCTGAGTGCCAGAGTTCTGCAGGAGCTGGGAGATTATCAGGAAGTCAACCTGTTTCTGCGCGGCATGGTGCCGCTCGTCGGATTTAAAAGCACACAGGTTTCCTACGTCCGCAGCGAGCGAATCGCGGGAAAAAGCCACTACGGGCTTAAAAGCATGCTGCATCTCGCCTTTAACGGAATCAGCAGCCTTTCCGCAAAGCCGTTGGACTGGATCCTGGGCACCGGAGGCGTCTTTCTTGCACTCAGCGTGATCGCCGCAATATGGCTTCTGATCCGCTGGATCGCGGGCTTTGCCAACCCAACCTGGGCACTTATCCTGTGGGCGGTTTTCCTGCTTGGAGGGCTGCAGCTGGCAGGAACGGGCATTGTAGGGGAATACGTAGGACGTACGTATCTTGAGTCAAAGCGGCGACCTCGCTATATTGTTGCCGATCGGACTTGGGAACCCTATGAGCGGCATTACCTGGAAGAGATTGCGGATGTACCGGGCGGGAAGCCGAAGGAACAAGTTCGGAAATGAAGCTTCGGCAGAGCCCAAAGAGAAATCTTTCCTTTGCGGAAGCTTGACGCGGAACGGAATTTGACGAAAAGAGAAAATACATACAAAAAGAATAAAAAAGCAGCGCGGGAGCATTGCCCGCGTGTTTTTCTTATTCTCAATGTTCATTTATACAGAAGGTGAATCAGAAGCGCTTTATACCAGGGAATTTTCTGCAGCAGAAGAAATGCCGGCAGAAGCACGCTCATCCGGAAACGAAAGCGCTTCGGGTGCTTATTCGTGTCTTCCAGCGTGCTGAACAGCACAAACAGCGCAAGCGTACGATCCTGGGTAAGACTATCCCGATCCTTGTATTTCGCACTGAGTTTTGGAGCAAGATCCATGCTGCATTCTCCTTCCACACCGTCCGGCGTCCCGCTCTGCTTTTATACTAACGGATAAGGACGGGGAGATCAAGGGAGAACATTCAGAGGGATTCGGCACCAAGAAGCGCCGGAACCGGTTCCTCCTTCTCCGCAGCCGGTGCCTTGGAAGCCGCCAGGATAAAGTCCGTCGGGAGATATTTCCGGGAACCGTCCTTGCACTGCAGCTCGCAGGTCGTAAGGCGGCAGAGCTCTACGGTGTCGGCTCCCAGCGCGTGCAGGCACCGGATATCCCAGACGGGGCGGTGAATGCGGGAAAGCGGGAGCTTCCGGGCAATGGTGTTGATCGGAGTCGGATCGACCCCGTATAGATTCTGTGGCTCCCGATTTGCTCCCTGCTCACGGGCTGCATCATATTCCTCATCATAATAGTAAAGGTAATGATTCGCGTCCGCGACGAGAATAGTTCCGCCCGGCTTCAGCACTCGAAGCCAGTCCTGGTAGGCTCGAAGCGGATCCTCCAGATTCCAGACCAGATTGCGGGAAACAATGTAGTCGAAGCTTTCGTCCGGGAAAGGCAGCTCGGTGACGTCCGCAAGGAAGGTATCTACCGAAACGCCGCATTCCGCAAAATTCTGGCGAGCCTGCGCAAGCATCTCCGACGATCCGTCTACGGCAACCGTTTCCAGTCCTTCCCGAGCCAGAAGAATGGAAAAAAATCCGGGGCCGCAGCCCAAGTCCAGGCAGCGGGGACAGGCGGCCGGCGGAAGGCATTCCCGCAGAACTTTGGAAAAGTACACGGATTCACTGCCGGCAAGGTGGCAGTGCACAATTTTGCTGTACCCTTCGGCTCTTGTATTCCAGTATTGTTCGATCTGCTGAAATGTCATGTTCTGCGCCCTCCTGCGGAAAGCCTGCCTCGGCTTGCCCGAGATGCATTCTTTTTTAGAATTTTAAGGAAAGAAGAATTTGCGCACAAGCCCCCCTGGGGGATATGAACGGAGGGGAGCAATTCTTCCGGATTTTCCGCAGGCGGCGGTGATTTTGCTGGAAGGGAAAAGGACAGGTTAAAATTTTGTAAGATAATTACAAAATTATCAGGTGGAATTTGAGCAAAAAAGCCCTTGTAACAGAGCTTTCCAAGTGTTATTAAATAAATCGAGCATTATTCCTGCGGAAAATGCATCAGAAACGGAACAGAATAGAGAAAATCCGAAACTGGAGATTATGGAAGACCGATGCCGGCTTCCAATAAGAACAGGCTTCGAGCTGGATTTTCCTCCGCTTTTGCTGCATGGACGCATCGGCCCTGCGGTTTTTTTATATCCGCGGGACGGAACCAAGGCTCCAAATCTGAGAGGACCGAATGTTAAAAACTGAAGTTTTGCCGTATCGGTCGAAGGAGGAAATCATGAACGCGAAGAAAAAATCGAGTACGGCCTACTTAACCAAACTGGCCGTCATGGTCGCCATTATTCTGGTCATGTCCTTTACCCCTCTGGGATATCTGAAGACGCCCGGCCTTTCCATTACGCTTCTGACGGTTCCGGTCGCCGTTGCCGCCGCAACGCTGGGGCCTCTGGGGGGCGCGGTAGCCGGTCTGACATTCGGTCTGACCAGTTTCTATCAGGCGATGACTTCAGGCGGGTTTGCAACCATGCTGATGGCAATCAGCCCCTTCTATACGTTTGTTACCTGCGTGGTAACCCGGGTGCTGGAAGGATGGCTGAGCGGCCTTATCTTCAAGGCTCTGTATACGCATGAAAAGAGCCGCAGGATCTCCTACTACGTAGCCGGCCTTGCGACCCCGATTCTCAATACGATCCTTTTCATGAGCTCGCTGTGCCTGTTTTTCTACAACACGGATGCGATTCAGCAGTTTGTCGTAAAACTGGGCGTCAGCAATCCGCTCGCCTTTGTCTTTGCTTTTGTCGGTGCGCAGGGCGCGATTGAAGCCGGCATCTGCTTTATCCTTGCAAGCGCCATTATCCGGGCGCTGTTTGCGGCGATCGATCACAACGCGGCAAAGAAAAAGAAACAGGCATCTCAGGCGAAGGCGGCTGCCTGAAGCGGCAGATTCAAAAAATTAAAAAACGCGGGATCGTCAGGATTCCGCGTTTTTTTAGTGAAGCTTCCGAGGCGGCAAAGGTCTGTGACCCGGACCGGAGAAAGCCGATTGCGGAACGCAGACAACCCGGATGCGAAATCCAAGGAGGATATGCCGGTACGGGATACCGGGACGTATCGGTTCCATAAAAAACTCTTATGTCTACATAAAACTTATTAATAGGATTGTGAATTAGTGCCAAAACCGGACGAGCAGGCGCTATTTCACCTTGTATACTGTGCGCAAAACTGCTATACTCATAGCAGAGGAAAAACAAAGCTGCGGTCCGGATGCTTGCAAGCAGGGAAGCGGGGAATCGGTATGGACGCAAAAGGATTAGATCGGTTTTATTCTGCACAGGAAAAGAGCTATGCCACAGCGCTCAGCGAGGTAAAAAACGGCAGAAAGCGCAGCCACTGGATGTGGTATATCTTTCCGCAGATTCAGGGACTGGGGTTCAGCTCTATTTCCCAGTATTATTCGATTCGCGATCTGGAGGAAGCGGAGGCGTATCTGAATGATCCGGTTCTGGGAGAGCGGCTGAAAGAGATCTCACAGGCTCTGCTGGATTTGGATACCAGCGATCCGTATGAAGTTTTCGGATCCCCGGATGATATGAAGCTTCGATCCAGCATGACACTTTTTGCCATTCTGCCGGATGCGGATCCGGTGTTCCAGAAAGTGCTGGACAAGTTTTACGGCGGAAAGAAAGACAAGCTCACACTGCGCAAGGTGGGCAAGGAATAAGCGGAATCGGATACAGGCGGAAAGCCCTCCCCGACGGGAGGGCTTGATTTTTTGCAGATTTTCGGACAGGCGTGGTATACTTAAAAAAGATGCGGCATCGCCGAAAAAAAGAAGGAAAGGATTTTCTATGGAACGAATGGCGCTGGAAAATAAGATTCGGGAGCTGCGGCGAATTCTTCATGAAAATCCGGAGCCTTCGGGCAGGGAGGAAGGAACCAAAGCGCTTCTGATGCGCTTTATAAAGCGCAATACCCTTCTGGAAGTGGAAGATTTTGACGGCGGCTTTTACGCACTGCAAAAGACAAAAAAGGAAGAGCAGCCGGGCATCGTCTTCCGTGCGGCCTGCTGTGCTGTGCGGACAGCGGAGGATCGGGCGGAGCACCGCTTTGGAAACGACGGCCATGCGGCGGCGCTGTGTGCGCTGGGACTGCTGGCGGGAAGAGAAACCTTCGGCCGCGATGTCTACTATCTGTTTGAAACCGGGTCGGACTCCGGCCGGGGCGGCCGTGCCTGCGCGCAGGCGCTGAAGGGAAAGAATATCTCGGAAATTTATGCTGTACGGAATATTCCGGGACTGGAACGGGGAAGAATCGCTTTGCGGCAGGGAAGCTTCTGCTGCGGGAAGCGGAATCTGGTTGTGCGATTTTCCGGAAGTCCTGCCGATCTGGCCTATCCGGAAACAGGGAAAAATCCGGCGGAAGCGCTTGGATTTCTTCTCGAGGGGCTTCCGGGGCTTTGCGCGACGGGGCAGCATGCTTTTGTAAACCAGTATTCGGTGGCGGGCGTGAAGGCGGGAAAACCGGGACTCCGGGCAGCGGCGGATACGGCGGAAGTATGGATTTCCCTGCGATCGGAACGAACGGCGGATTTGGAGCGAATCGCCGGAAAGATCTCCGAGCGAGCCGGCGGCCTGGGCCTCCGTTTCGGCCTGACCGTCCGCTGCGATACAGAGACGGATTTTCCTGCGGTGGAAAATACGGTGGAGCTCATGCCGCGGCTGCAGAAGCTCGGCGCCTACAGTCTGCTGAAGACTCCCATGCGCTGGGACGATGATTTCGGCTGGCTGCTGAAAAATTTCCGGGGCGCCATGCTGGGCATCGGAGCCGGAACGGAAACCCCGGCCCTGGGTACGGCGGACTACCAGTATCCGGATGCACTGCTTCTGCCGACGGCGGAACTCTGCAAACGCCTGATTGGCCAGACCTTGTAATCAGGCTGCCGGAAGGAAAAAAATTCCTGAAGTCGTACAGGCTTCAGGAACTTCTTTTCACCGCACCGCTTCCGCGGGGATCAGACACCGAGGGAAAGCCCGGAGAGCAGCTCATCGAGGATGGTATCCGGATCTAAGCCGTGCACGATACATGCTTCGGCCAGGGTTTCTCCGGCGGCGGCCATGCAGCCGACGCAGTGCATTCCGCAGTTCATGAGAATCTCCGCGGAAGCGGGATACTGCTCCAGAATATCATTGATAAGCATATCGGTGTCGATATTGATTGCATTGGTATTGCTATCCATCTGACTGGCTCCTTTTCTGAAAGTACATTAAATTATACCCGCTTTGGGCGGCGAGAGCAACGGATAATTGCGGAATTCTGCCGGATAATCCGGAGCCCACGCCGCGGAAGGAGGAAATATGGGCGAGCTGCTGGAAGGACTCAATGAAGCCCAGCGCCAGGCGGTTACCACGACGGAAGGATATGTGCGCGTGATTGCCGGCGCGGGATCGGGAAAAACGCGGGCGCTAACGAGACGCTTCGCGTATCTTGTAAATGAACTGGGAATTCTCCCGGGCAATATTCTGTGCGTCACGTTCACAAACAAGGCCGCAAATGAAATGCGGCAGCGGATCCACAATCTGACCGGCGACAATGACACCGGCTATATCAATACTTTTCACGGCTTCTGCGTCAGCGTCCTGCAGGAGGATTCGTACGCGGTCCGGTATCCCAGAAGCTTTCTGGTCCTGGACAATGCGGACATTGACACGATGCTGGTGGATATATATACGGAACGCGGCCTTACGCTGCGGGACATGACCTATTCCGACGCCCGGGACATGATCGAGATCCAAAAGCTTTTTAAGACGCCGGAGTACTACCTGGATCTGCTGAATCTTTCGCCGCAGCAGCTGCATGAACGCTATGCGCAGGCAACCCGGGCGGAAGATATCATTTTCCGCGGCTATCTCTATCAGGAACGCAAATGCTTTGCATTTGACTACAACGACCTTATCAAGGTTACGCTGTATATTTTTCAGCAGCGCCCGGAAATCCGCGAGAAATGGCAGCAGCGGCTGCAGTATATTCTTATTGATGAGTTTCAGGATATCGATCTTCTGCAGTATCAGCTGATGGAAGCGCTGTGCGGATACCATCAGAATCTGTTTGTTGTCGGGGATCCGGATCAGACGATCTATACCTGGCGTGGAGCGGACATCCGGTATCTGCTGAATTTTGACCGGAAATTTCCCGGCACGAAAACCATCCTGATGAACCAGAATTACCGTTCCACTCCGGAAATCGCGGCGGTTTGCAACAGTTTGATTGCGGCAAACCGGAACCGCATCGAAAAGAACCTTGCGGCGATGCGCCCTTCGGGGCAAAAGGTACTCTGCCACTACGCGGACGATGCGAAATCGGAAGCGTCCTGGATCGCGGACCAAATGGAGCGGCTTCATGCGGAAGGCTGCGCCTACCGGACCATGGCAGTCCTCTATCGGGCACATTACGTGACCCGCACAATAGAAACCGTATTTCTTGAGCGGAAAATTCCGTACGTCATCTACAGCGGCGTGCCGTTTTTCGGGCGCCGGGAAATCAAAGATGCTCTAAGCTACCTTCGCATGATTGTCTATAAGGATGATCTCTCCTTCCGCCGCATTGCAAACGTACCCCGGCGGAACCTGGGGAAACGGCGGATGGAATTTCTGGAGGAAAAAGCGCAGAAAAGGGGCGGAACGCTGTACGAGGCACTGGTGGCGGAGCAGGAGGACCCGATTTTCCGAAATACCGGGGCAGGAAAATTTATACGATTCGTGGAGGAGTTTGCGGAAAGCTATGAGGGGCGTCCGGTTTCCGAGGTTCTGACGGAAATCCTGGAGCGCAGCGGCTACGAGAAGCTTCTCCGTACAGAGGGAAGTCAGGAAAGATTGGATAATCTGGCGGAACTGAAGCAGGCGGTACGGGAATATGAGATCACCTGCGGTGAAGAAAGCTCGCTTCCGGACTACCTTCGGCATGTGGCATTGTTTACGAACGCGGACGCGGGCGACCCCGGCGATAAAGTAAAGCTCATGACCGTACATGCGGCAAAGGGGCTTGAATTTCCGAATGTTTTTCTCTGTGCAATGAACGAGGGGATTTTCCCGTCACGAAAAACGCGCACCCGCCCGGGCATGGAGGAAGAGCGGCGGCTTGCCTTCGTCGCAATGACGCGGGCCGAGGATCGACTGTTTCTCTCCGAATCGCAGGGCCGGACCTTTGACGGAACACCCAAATACCCCTCCCGTTTTCTGCTGGATATCGATCCGGCGCTTCTGGAGAGGGACGTAGAGCCGAACGACGCACTGATTCGGGAAACGCGGGAATACTTGACGCTGTCGGAAAAATACCTGGTTGATCAGGAACAGAAACCGAAATTCTCCGTTGATGACCGCGTGCGCCATTCCATGCTGGGAGAAGGTACGGTACTCACGGTAAATACAGACAGAAAATTCTATCGGATTCAATTTGACGCCCTGAAGACGCCAAGGGACATTTCATTCCGCATCGAGCTTGCACCCGCCGAAGAAAAAGAGGAGAAAAAGCCGTGAAGAAATCCCGCATTTCTGAAAGCAAATCCGAACTGGAAAGAGAAGAGTATGAAGTGTGGCGCGATGGCCTTGCAATACGCGGCACGCTGCTGCGGAAACCCGGATCAGCGCCGAAACCGATTGCGATTGCCTGCCATGAATTTATGCTGGACCGGACAAGCCAATATTCATATGCAGCGCTTCTGGCGGAAAACGGATACGCCGTTTTTACCTTCGATTTTACCGGAGACAATGTCAAGGGAAAAAGTGACGGAGCATCCCGGAACCTTTCCATTCTAACCCAGATGGCGGACATTGCGGCGGTTCTGCACTATGCGCAGGCGCGGACGGATACCCTAACGGATCAGACGCTGCTCCTGGGATGCAGCGAAGGAGGCCTTGCGGCTGCGCTGGAAGCACCCCGCCTTGTTCCGGGAGAAATTCGGAACCTTGTTCTTATCTATGCGGGATTTTCCATGCCCGGAAACGGCAGAATGGGCACCATGCTCGGCGCACGCTTCGATCCCGAACATATTCCGGATTCGTTTTCCATCGGGGAGATCACGCTCGGGCCGGCGTACGCCGCGGATGTCCAGCCGATGTACCTTTCGGATTGTCTTCGAGGCTATTGGGGAAATGTGCTTCTGGTTCACGGCTCGGACGACCGGATTGTTTCCGCAGCGCTGGCGCGGGAGGCAGAGCAGATCTACCGGGATGAAGATCGAAGAGCGCTGCAGGAAGGGAAAATTTCTCAGCTGCCCCTGGTCCGGCTTCGGGTACTTCCGGGAGCGCGGCATCTGTTTCTCCGGCCTGAAGATCAGGCGGCGACACGAGAAGAACTGCAGCACTTTCTGGATGCAGTTTGTTTGCATCAAAATTTGCTTTAGCAATATTTTTTCGCTTTGCCATCCGTTTTTTTCGGAATTTTGCTTCAATATTTAGTAGTCTTCATTCAATTATTACAAATTTCAGACTAGATATTGACGCAAAACAAAATCTGTGCGTATAATAGGCTAAGTCCGGCCCGGACGAAAAACAGAATGGAGACTAAGCGGATGGATTTGAACGAACTTGCAAACGCACAGGATGAGGCTTACATTGAGGAGCAGTTCATGCTGGCGACTTATATGCCGTTCTTCATGTCGCAGTATATTATCCTCCCCACGAAAGCTCCGGAGTCCGAGCAAAGACACAGCCGGACATATCCAATTCCTTCCTGAAGGCTGCGCAGGAAGACCGCACTTTCCGCCGCCAGTGCAATTTCAGACGGCGTGCTCCCAGATCCCCAGGCGGATTTGTTCCGACCGGAGAATTTTGGGAGCTTTTTTGACGAATCGGCGCAGCACGCCCTTCTTGCGGGATTCCTCCGTGCTATAATAAAAAAGCAAGCTATACGGTGCAAGAGAAAAAGAAAACGGAAAGGGGAGAGCCGCCCGGTACGCCGGGGGCTTGAAACGAGTATGATCATGGATTGCACTCCCTACGTGGGAAAATGTGTCTGCGGCAGGGAACACACCCTGGAAACCAAAAAGGTCGCAGTGGAATACGGAGCTCTTTCGAATTTCGAGCAGTATATGCGGGAAGTAGGACTGGAGGGCCTCCGTAGGACGGTTATCTACGATTCCAATATATACGCCCTTACCGAGGGAAAACATGTCCGGGCGGATCAGGAAATCGTTCTGCCCGCCGATGGTCTTCGCTCAGAGGATGTTCTGATCGAAGACATGATGAAAAAGCTCGATCACCCGGAAGTACTTGTTGCCTTCGGCGCCGGAACGATTATGGATTTCGGACGCTACCCGGCATACAAGCTGGGGCTCCCCTTTGTAGCTGTACCGACGCTGGCAAGTTCCGACGGGTTTACAGCCAATATCTGCTCCGTAATTATTGACGGACAGAAGAAATCCATTCCTATGAAAGCGCCGACGCTGGTTGTTGCCGATCTGGACATTATAAAGGGCGCTCCGAAGCGTCTGGTTGTCAGCGGGGTTAATGATATTCTTTCCAAGTACATTTCCCTTGCCGACTGGAAAATTGCAAAAATTGCAGCCGATGAGTACTACTGCCCCATGGTGGCGGATCTTTCTCTGGAGGCACTGCACATCATGCGGCAGGCTGCCGATAAAATGGCGGAAACCGGAGAAATTGACGTGGAGGCTATGACGATGGCGCAGATGAAGAGCGGCCTTACCATGCAGCTCCTGAACCATTCCCGAGCGGCTTCCGGCGCAGAGCACCTGATTGCCCACCTTGTGGAGATGAAGCCGCCGCGGTTTGAAAATGCAGCCGGTATTCACGGAGAATGCGTAGGCGTCGGAACGTTCCTCTGTGTCCGGAAATATCATGAAATCGCGAGGAAAACACCCAAGGCAAAGCCGTTTGAGCCGCTCTCTTCCGACTGGGTTATGGAGAAATTCGGCCCCCGGCTTTACGACGGCATTATGAAGGAAAACAAAGACGATGTTCTGGGAACTTTCGATCCGCAGAACATCGTAGATCACTGGAAGGATATCTGCGAAGTCATCGCAGAAATTCCCTCGGCGGAAGAGATGGAGCATCTGTACCGCAGCATCGGGGCAAAATACCGCCCGGAGGATATCGGCATTGCTCCTTCTTTGAGCGATGAGATTCTTCCGATATCTGCAGCGATCCGGAACCGGCTGACACTGGTGCGGATGCTGCGGGTGCTCGACTTCGGCTGAAGCATTCGCCGAATAGCTTACGATGGAAAGGGCCTGCATCTGCGGATGCGGCCCTTTTTATGATCCGCAGCCTTCCGGAAAGGCTGAGATTAAAGTTTCACTGCAGACTCTTCGGGAGCCGGGTGCAGGATGAGTCTGGCATCTTCTGGAATGCGAATATATTCCTTGCTGCAGAAATATTCTTCCAGAACATTCTTGGTGTTGGTGCAGATGAGCCTGGGCTTTGCAAGAGCGGAGGCCTCTTCCGGCGTAATGCCGAGAGAGGTTTCCATATTTTCGTAATGGAATCCCTGTATACCGACACGGAAGGTATCTTCATCCTGAATCGGCTTGCCCTGGTAGGAAAAATCCAGAAGGCGGTGGCTTTTGCGGTCATATTCGATCCGCATTCCATGGGAAAACTGGAAAAACTCCGTATGATCGCCTTCGTACGCCTCGTCGCGGAGAATATACAGAACCATCTTCCGCAGAAGGCTTCCGGATACAGTCAGAAGGTGGCCGGTTTCTTCATAAGGGTACGTTTCCATCAGCGCCCGGAGAGTGAAAATCGGGCCTGCTTCAAAGGTGCGAAGACTTCCGGACCCGACAAGCATGATATCGACGCCAAGCATTTCCATCAGCGCGTCGGAAAAGACTCTTCCCATTGTTGTTTCTTGATTGCGGGCGGGATGCGTGCATTTTTCACTGAAGCGCGTTAGGATTCGCTCATACTTTCTGTCTGTCCCGGTCTTATACTCCTGAACCAGCTTTGTCAGCGCCTTATCCTCCGGGCAGTGTTCCGCATCGATGGGTATCAGCTGCCAGCGGAAGCTGTCAATGGCATTTCGATCGGTGTCGACAACAATATCAAAGCGGCCGATTTGGTCGGTTCCGCATGCAGCCTGAACAATGGGAATTCCATTCACAATTTCCGGCTTTTCTAACAGCGTATGAGAATGCCCGCCGATGATGAGATCAACGCCCCAGTCGGGATTCAGGAGTTCCGCAAGGCGCTTGTCTTCTTCAAAACCGATGTGTGTCAGCAGTACGGTAAAGTCGATGTCCTCCGTACGGTAGGCGTCGCATATTTTTCCTACTTCAAGACTGGCTTCTTCAACGTTCACCAGGGTTCCGACCAGCTTGTCATTTGCCCGGGTCTGCTGCAGCACAGTTTCCGTCAGAATGCCGATAAACAGGATCCTCATTCCACCGACTTCCTTAATCAGGTGGGAACGGAAGAGCCGATTGTAGTTCGTAGTCAGGTAGAGATTGGCGTTGATAATCGGGAACTGAGCGCATTTCTCGAGGAAAAGAAGATGCCCCAGACCGTAATCCACTTCATGATTCCCCAGCGTTACCACGTCCGGCGCAAGCAGATTGACAAGCTCGATGGTTGAAATGCCTTTATAGTCACTGTCAATCAATGAGCCGCAGAACATATCACCTGAAATGACATACAGTGTGTTCGGTTCTTTTCTCCGTACACTGTTTACATAGCCGGACAGCCTTGAAATGCCGCCCATTAAGCGACCGTCCAGATCCTCTGCAAGAAAATCCCCATGCATGTCATTCGAATGGAGAAGGATCAGGTTCTTAAGATTTTTCATAATATTTTTTGTTTCCCCCTTCCAGACATTTTTCTCTCGATAACTAATATTACCATAGGTTGTTCCTTTTTTGTAAGTATAAGAAGAGCGTTCGTGTGCTCCGCAGCGTACGGATGCGCTGCACGTGCCAGAGCGCGTGAATTAGGGGAAGAAGATTCGGAAGAAAATGTTTGTAATGCTTGCAGGGATGGAATAATATCAGAACAAGATTTTGCGCCCGACATCGGTTGGCCGCAGGCAGGAAGCAGAAAAGGATGCTGCAGCTCGAAGAGGAGGAAGACATGGATTCAAAATTGATCAACACTTTAAAAGACAATCTGGAGAAAAGACATTTTAGAGTCAGCGTATTTGATACGAAGGAAGAAGCGGCAGGCTACCTCCAAGATCAGATTCAGGACTCCACAGTAGGAATCGGTGGTTCCGTTACGGCACAGCAGATGGATCTGTATAACAAATTGTCAGAAAAAAATAAGGTGGTTTGGCACTGGATGCCGCCGGAAGGAAAAACGCCGGACGATGTGCGGGTCATGGCTATGACAACGGAAAACTATATCTGTTCGGTTAACGGGGCGGCAGCGACAGGAGAACTTATTTTCATTGATGGTGCCGGCAATCGAGTAGGAGCTGTTGCTTACGGGCACAAAAAGGTGTGGCTTGTTATCGGTGAGAATAAGATTGCAGAAGACTTCGATAAGGCTCTCTGGCGGGCGCGGAATATTGCGGCCCCGAAAAACACACAGCGGCTTAAACCCAAAACACCCTGCGCCATCAAAGGCGACCACTGCTATAACTGCAGCAGCCCCGAACGGATCTGCAATATTCTACAGGTCCTCTGGAATAAACCCATGGGAATGGATTATGAAATCATACTGATCCGGGAGGAACTTGGATACTGATTCCCGGTGCAAGGAAAGAAACATAAGCAGTCCCGCGATACCTGCCGGCGTTCGCCTGATATCGCGGGATTTTTCTTTTCCGAAGAAGCACCGTTTTTGGAACTTTCAAATATTTAGTGCTCGGGTTGCATTCAGAACGTCGATAATCATGACGCCGACATCCCCGAAGACCGCGATCCACATCGGCGCAATTCCCATTGCGGCTAAAATCAGGATCCCGACTTTCACAACGATGGCGAAAGTGGTGTTTTCCCTTGCAATCTTCATCGTCTTCCGGGAAGCGCGAATGGCCAGAGCGATCTTGGAGGGCTTGTCATCCATTAAAACGACATCCGCGGCTTCAATTGCCGCATCGGAGCCCAACGCGCCCATGGCGATTCCGATGTCCGCCCGCATCAGAACCGGTGCGTCATTAATCCCGTCTCCAACAAAGGCAAGATTCTCATTTTCTTTCTGCTCCGCTAGAAGAGCCTCGACCCGGCAGACTTTGTCTGCGGGGAGAAGACCGGCATGGTATTCGTCCAGATGTACGGAATCTGCGACCTCCTTTGCGACCGCCTCACTGTCTCCGGTGAGCATTACCGTCTTTTTTACACCGACGGCCTTCAGTTCCGATATCGCCTTGGCAGCATCCGGCTTCAGCTTGTCGGCAATTACAATATGGCCGGCGTAGACACCGTCAATGGAAACGTGCACGATGGTACCGGCGTGCTGACAGGGTTTCCAGGCGGCGCCGACCGCCTCCATCATTTTCGCATTACCGACGCAGACGGTCTGTTCGTTTACGACTGCGCGGATCCCCTGGCCGGAAATTTCCTCTATATCTTCCACAGAACAGTCATCCGCCACGTTTGGATAGGCTTCCCGGAGCGATTGAGCGATGGGATGGGTAGAAAACCGCTCCACGTGCGCGGCAAGGTGCAGTAGGTGATTTTCACTGCAGAGGTCCGGGTGCACGGCGGTCACGATAAAGACGCCCTGCGTGAGGGTTCCGGTTTTATCAAAAACAATGGTGCTGGTTCGGGAAAGCGCCTCAATATAGTTTGACCCTTTGACCAGAATGCCTTTCCGGCTCATACCTCCGATGCCACTGAAGAAGCTCAGAGGCACGGAAATGACAAAAGCGCAGGGACAGGACACGACCAGGAAAATCAGAGCACGGCTGAGCCAAATCGGAAAAACGGCGGAGAAATTTCCAAGAATCAAAGGCGGTATAAAAGCAAGGGCTGCCGCAGAGAATACGACAGCAGGGGTATAGACTTTGGCGAATTTCGTGATAAAGTTTTCACTTCGCGATTTGTTCTCCCGCGCATTTTCCACGAGGTCCAAAATCCTGGAAGCGGTAGAATCGCCAAAGCTCTTTGTCACCCGAACCCGCAGCACACCGCTTAGATTTACGCAGCCGGCCAGAACGTCGTCCTCCTCCTGCACATCCCGCGGCAGGCTTTCTCCGGTAAGCGCGACCGTATTGAGACTGGACGTCCCTTCCAGAATGATGCCATCCATCGGGACTTTTTCTCCCGGCTTAATGAAAATAATATCTCCGATCTGCACATCTTCCGGCGAAACGGCCACGACGTCCCCGTCCTTTTCCAGATTGGCCGTATCCGGTCGAATGTCCATCAGCTCCTGAATGGAACGGCGACTACGGCCTTCCGCGGCCTCCTCAAAAAGCTCTCCGACCTGGAAGAACAGCATTACGAAGACTGCTTCACTGAAACTGTTGTCCATATTCGGAAGAAATCCGATGACAAGCGCCCCGATTGTGGCAACGGACATCAGAAAATCCTCATCAAAAATCTGACCATGCCCGATGTGCTCCACGGACTCCAGAAGCACGTCGTAACCGGCACCAAAATAGGGAACCAGGTAAATAAGAAGCAGCTGCCAGGTTTTCATCGGAATATACTTTTCTACCAGCATCGCTGCGACGAGAAGCATTGCGCATATAATTATGCGGATGAGTTTTGCCTTCCATTCCTTGTCCATTACAGACCTCCATATTATTGAACATATGAGCATTTGTTCATATTAACAAAATAAGAATAGCGCCTACATAGGGCGTTGTCAAGGGCTGCCGGAAGATTTTCTGCTCGGAGGCGCCGCCTTGCTTACGCCGGAGAGCACTGCGCAGGGAAGGAACCGGAAACGGCTTCGTTTCCGGTTTCCTGGCCCGGCTTTTTCCTCGTAATGGAACGGCGCGCGGGGGTTCGCCGAGGCAGGACAGCCATGAAAATCATCCGGAGGGGGATTCTCCGCTCAGCTTATAAGAAGAGTGATATCACTGATTGGATAAGTGACGCAGGGGTGAATGTATCCAAAACGCATATCGGCCTTTCGAAGCATCTCCGTTCCGGGGTGGAACACCTTGCCGCCCACAAGCTTAGTCCGGCAGGTACTGCATTCGCCGCTGCGGCAGGAATTGTGAACGACAATGCCGTTTTTTTCCAGCGCCTGCAGGATGGTGTCCGCTGCACATGCCCGGAAGCTTCGTCCGTCGGTCAGTGTAATGGTGTACAGAATATCGGAGCTTACATTCTTAGGCCATCCTGCAAACTGGGTCGGATCTTCCGGGATGACTTCCTGGCGGATGGATCGGCGCGGAATGCCGAGACCTTCCAGTGCGCTGCGTACAAAGCGGTACATTACCGAAGAACGCTGTAAAGCCCCTTATTTTAGCTATGGGGATTGCTTGATTTGGCACACATGGGGTTCGTCCGCATTACTCCGAGACACGGCGTAACGGTCGGCGATTAGGAAATAAACGGGAATCCGGACACACGGGTTGCGCTTTTGAATTTCCAATAATTGCGGAGGATCGGAAAAAGAGAGGATTACTGGAGTTTCGTGGGAAACGGCGGGATGTCCGGGGGAAGAGAAAAAGGAAACGCTTTTCATTTCAGACAGAAGAGCAGCTATGAAGGATAGAGGCAGAACGCACCCGTACGGCTGCAGGAGGAACAGGTCCGAAATTTCAGGTATTCCAAGGAGCGTACAATGTCTTCATCCATTGTACGACGTCCATACCGTAAACACGGCAAAGGAGCTCCCGCTGAAGGACGTTCTCCGGACTCCCGAAGGCAACCTGCCGCCCGCCGGAAAGCAGAAGAGCCCTTGCGCCGTAGCAGCGGGCAAGGCTCAGATCGTGGACAACGGACAGGATTGCGCCCTTTCGCCGGGCGATCCACTGCTCCAAAAGCTCGAATGTCTGCTTCTGGTAAACGGGATCCAAGTGGTTTGCCGGCTCGTCCAGAACGGGAATATCCGGATTCTGATTCAGAAGCTGTGCGAGAAAAACACGCTGCAGCTCCCCGCCGGAAAGTGTGCGCACCGACTGGTGAAGGAGCGGCTTAAGACCGGTCTGCGCGATGGCGCTTTCGAAAAAGTCTTCCGGGTGTCCCGCCGGGTGAAAGTTTCCCTCCTCCCGACTGTAGCCGCCCATGCGCACTACCTCTTCCACGGTAAAATCGTAGGTTACGGAATGGCTCTGGAAGAGAACGCCCAGCTTCCGCGCAAATTCTCTTCGCGGAATGGAAGCGGCATTCCGGCCCTGGATGCGGATTTGTCCGCTGTAGGATACGCCTTGGGAAAGCGCACGGATCAGCGTGGATTTTCCGGCACCGTTGGGACCGAGGATCATGAGCCACTGCCCGGGCTCAACGGAGAAGGAAATGTCTTGAAGAATGTCTTTCCCGTTCAGATGAACGCCAAGATTTTCCACTTCCAGCAGCGGCATCATTCAGTTCCTTTCCGCGGCGGGGCGCCTGCCTGGCCGCAATCCATGACTTCGCTTGTATTTTATGCTATAATTTCTCCCGTAGCAAGGCAGCACCGGCAAGGAGGAGTGGACGGTGGCAAAACAGGAAAACAGCGCCAAAGCGGAAGCGATCGTCGAGCGGCTGAAGGAATTGGTCAAAAAGGGATCCGTAAACCGCATCCGCATGCTGAAAAACGGAAAAGTAATTCTGAATATTCCCGTGAACGCGGGCATTGTCGGCGCCGTGGTGGGCATGGTCTATGTTCCCTGGGCGCTGATTTTGGCAGCAATCACAACGTACGGCTTGGACTGCCGATTTGAACTGGAAAAAGCGAATGGAGAAGTCGTTGCCCTGGACGGCACGTTTTTTACAAAAAAAGCCGTGGATCTGGGAAGCGACCTGGCCGGGCAGATCCTGGATCGGCAATCGAAACGGGAAGAGGAAGAAAAAAATGCAGCCGATGTGTACATTGATGCCGATGAGGACGATTTGATCTGGGACGGAGAGAAGTGGAAAAAATAGCGAAGAAAAAGAAAGGGCCTCTTCCCGAAGGAAGAGGCCCTGCAGTATCTTTGCAAGAAATTGAAATCAGGCGCGGCTGTGTACTTTATGGCTGCTGTCATACTGGGATTCCGGCACCACGAAGGACATGACGGTTCCGACAAGAACGATGCCGACAGCGACGATTCCTGCAAGCAGGTTAAGACCGGCCAGGGAAATCAGGCTGTACGCAAGGACTGCCAGTACGAAAAAGGCGATAAAGCTTAACACGTTTTCCCAGAGAGCTTCAGATTTTTTCATTTTAAATGCCTCCTTACCTGTTTATCCTTTTTCCGAAACGGAAGTTCGTTAAATATTTATCTTTCTTACTCTGACATTATTTTAACACTCTGCGTTTGTGTGTAAAGAGCAATAATGTACAAAATTAACATATAATTTTGATGCAATTTGTTAGAAGCGCAGACATGTGCGCATCATACGG
Organism: uncultured Eubacteriales bacterium; assembly: GCA_900313925.1. Taxonomy (GTDB): domain Bacteria; phylum Bacillota; class Clostridia; order Oscillospirales; family Oscillospiraceae; genus UBA2922. The sequence continues at coordinate 64,171 of OMTF01000012.1, forward strand.
GCAAAATCGCGCACAATGTTCTTCATATAAGGACATTTATTTCCGATGCACATCTTCGGAGAGAATTGTATCTTGAGAGACTGGAAGAATAAACTATAATAAACTGTAAGTGAAGCATGCATTCGAAAACAAGGGCGTTCTGCCCCGAAGGAGGAAATATAATGAAGGTAGAATCCGGCAACGATTATACCTGCGAACTGCAGGTCAAGGCTCCGGTCATAGGAAAAGTAAAAATCAAGGCCGTAATCACGGTGGACAGCGATACAACGTTCTACGGTACAGGAGAATTATTGGGGAAAACAGTGCGTTTCCATGATGGAGCGATCCGCGGAAACGATTTTGTATTTTCGGTGATGATCAAAAATGTTCGGATAGATATTATCGCGCAGCTTCTGGATGATGGATCGATTCAGGGAAAAGCGACCGCGGCGAAGCATAAGCCGATGACGGTTACAGGCCATCTTCTCCGCACGGAAGCGACGCCGGTGTGACGGAAGAAAGGGAAGAAAGAAAAGACCGCTGGAACGCAAGCGCGTGACAGCGGTTATTTAACGGGTCGGGGTCATTGATCGGGAGCCTGCCCCAGGGAGTTATAGATTCCTTCCGTTGCCAGATCGTCCATTCTTGCCATCAGAGCGACCGGTGTTTTCATTCCGTCCAGAGCCCAACGGATAATCATGTTGCCGATGGCCTGCGAAGTATAGCGCAGAAAGAAATCCAGCGTTTCCGGATCGCATTTCTTTCCGGTGTCTTCCATATAGCGGCGGATAAGAAGCTGCCAGCTCTCCAGATTTTTCCGAAGAAGATAGTCCCGCAGACAGTTCTGGCCGTCATACCGGATGGCTTTGCAGTAGAAATCCTTTTCATCATACATTTTCTGCAGGCAGTATCGCGTGATGCCGTGCCACCCTCCCATGGAATGGGTTCGTATGTGGCGCTGCAGCGGCTCCACGACGTCGGTTTCCAGGGTCCAGTTGATCAGGTCGTAGATATCCATGAAATGGTTGTAGAAGGTGCTTCGACTTATGCCGCATTCCCGGCACAGGGACAGAACCGTGATCGAAGAAAAATCGCGGTTTTTAGCCATCTGCTTGATTGTCTGGGAAAGCTCCTTTTTCACAAGATCTTTTTTCACGGCCAGTCCTCCCCAACGGGTAAATCAGCGTCTTTGCCCCGACGCCCTGCGGAACTTCATGCTGCGGCAGATACAGAGAAAGAGAAAACGGAACGGCTCAATCCGATTATAAAAAATCGGAAGGCAGAATACAATGGCCGCCGAAAGCCGTACTGGGAAGAAATCTTCCGGCTCCGCGATACGATGCCGTATACGGACAGATCCCCATTCCATGTCCAATTGATGGACAGACCTACCACGGGTGTCAATTGCATCCTTCTCTTTTCGTTATAAGATTAACACAAGATTAAATTTACCAACTGGTCAGAAACCGACTGAATGCAATGGAAAACAAACGGAATGGAGGAGCATACTATGAAGGATTACAGCGGGAAAGTCGTGGTTATTACCGGAGGAACTTCCGGCCTTGGTTTTGCCCTGGCCTCTCTTCTCGGAAAAGCCGGAGCAACGGTCCTGATTACAGGGCGCCGTGAGGAAAAAGGCAGGGAGGCGCTGGAAAAACTGCAGGCGGAAGGAATTAATGCCACTTATTTCCAGCAGGATGTCACGGAGCCGCAAAGCTGGGCAGACCTTGCAAAGAAGATTCTGCAGCAGGAAGGCCGCATTGATTATGCGTTTAACAATGCGGGGGTCATGGCCCGTCCGAAATCGGCGATGGAACTGCCTCTGGAGGACTGGAACTGGGTCCTCGATACAAATCTGTACGGCGTTCTATACGGGCTGCGTACCTTTACCGGTATGATGCTCAAACAGGAAAACGGCGGTACGATAGTAACCACTTCCTCCACAGGGGCGATAGCACCGTTCTCCATGTGGGGTCCCTATTCGGTTTCCAAGGCGGCCTCCACACGGCTGGTTGAGACATTTGCAGGGGAAATGAAATTGGGAAAGATTACAAAAATTCATTATTCGGTCGTGCTGCCCGGCGTTTTCGAATCGGATATCGCCAACAGCACGCTGCACCGCCCGAGCAAATACGCCCGGAAACCGGGGGAGGAAGACAAGCCGATGCCGGTATCCAAAGCCCATACGCCGGACGGAGATAAACTCGGCATGATTACGGCGGAGGAAACGGCGAAGGCGCTGATTGAGGGCATGGAGAAGGGCCTGTTTTATATCTATCCGCATGAGGACCTCAGCATGGCCCTGCTTCCGGAGCAGTTTAAGGCGATGCGCAATGAGGAAGCGACGGCCGATCAGGCAATCTTCGACTTCGCGTTCTATGCCAAGAAGCTGAAGGCACAGGGCATTGACGCCGGAGCCTCCAATCTGCAGAACATGTCGCAGGATGTCTGAAAGAAGTAAAACGGACGGAGAAAAGGAAGGCTGCTGATGAATACAAAATATGCAAAGCTGTATGAACCATACCAGCTTGGAGATCTCCAGCTGAAAAACCGATTTGTCATGGCTCCGATGTCTACCTGCGATAATATCGGCTTTCATATGACGGATACACTGATCCGTTTTGTCCAGGAGCGTGCCCGGGGCGGCGTAGGGCTCATAATGACGGAGTGCCAGGCGGTAGATAAAATCGATACGATGACATCGAACTATAAAACGGCAGGAACCCCGCAGCAGGAAAAGGAATGGACCAATTACAACCGGCAGGTAAAAAGCTGCGGCGTAAAAACCTGCGTGCAGCTAGGTAGCGGCGCCGGGCAGAATACAATTGTGCCCCCCTTTGTCAAGGCGCTTTCCGCCAGCCGGCTCCCCCTGTACTTCAACCCTAAGAAATATACGACGCCGATGACGGTTTCGCAGATTCACAGCCTCGTAAATTCCTATGGGAAAGCGGCGGCTTCCGCGAAAAGATCCGGCTTTGACGCCATTGAAATCCATGCGCATACCGGCTATCTGCTGGACCAGTTCATGTCCGAATGCTGGAATCACCGCACGGACGAGTATGGAGGCAGCGTGGAAAACCGCGCCCGGATTGTCTGCGAAATCATTGAAGCGATTCGGAAGAATGTGGGGGAGGGCTACCCGATTATTCTCCGCATTTCCATGGATCATATGGTGCCGAACCAGCGAACCCCGCAGGAGAGCCAGGAACTCATCCGTGTCATCGATAAAACCAGTGTAACCGCATACGATGTGGACCTGGGCTGCTACGGATCCGGTTCCTGGGGCGTTACGCCGGATTATTATGGCGACGCTGCGTTCCTGCCCGCGGTCCACACCATCCGCGAAGTGACGAAAAAGCCCGTTATGTGCGCCGGCGCGCTCACTCCGGATACAGCGCTGAAAGCCATTGAAGACGGAGACATCTGCCTTGCCATGATGGGGCGGGCCCTGATTGCCGATCCGCAGTATATTAATAAACTTGCCGAAGACAGACAGGAGGATATCCGTCCCTGTCTGCGCTGCAACAACTACTGCATCTGCCACTTCTTCAAGCTGTCTCCGGTCAGCTGCGCCGTAAATCCGCAGGCCGGACAGGAAGATATGCTGGAGATTCGCAAAACCGCCCGCCCGCAGCGCGTTGCAGTTGTCGGCGGCGGCCCCGGAGGAATGGAAGCGGCGCTTCTGGCTGCGCAGGCCGGGCATCAGGTAGATCTATACGACAGCGCAGAAAAACTGGGAGGACAGATGAACGCGGCTGCTACGCCCCCCTTCAAGGGACAGATGCGGAAGCTTCTCGCATATCTAAAGCGGGAAGTGGATAAAAGCGGCGTCCGGGTTCATCTGAATACGAAGATTACGCCGGATTCCGTGGAATTGAAAAACGCAGATCAAATTGTTCTGGCGCTGGGAGCCACTCCAATCCACCCCAACATACCCGGAATCAAAAGAGAAAACGTGATTGAAATCATGGATGCCCACCTGTCCCGTAAAAGCGATGTCAAAGGAGACAATATCGTTGTTCTGGGCGGCGGACTTTCCGGCTGTGAATATGCACTGGAAAAGGCTATGGAAGGAAAGAACGCTACGGTGGTCGAGATGACCGGAGAGCTTGCCGTGCGATGCAACATGGAAAACCGGAAAGCGCTTCATTTGCTGATGAAAAAATACGGAGTCCGACAGCTGGTCAATACGAAGTGCGTCGGCTTTAATGAAAACGGCGTTGTCGTCGAGAGCCAGGACGGTACGCAGCAGACGCTTCCTGCAGATACGGCGATCGTCGCTTTGGGAACCAAAAGCAATTCCGCTGCGGCAATTGCAATTAAAAACCGCTATCCGAACGCTTTTCTCGTGGGGGACTGCACCGGGGAGGTCGCTCTCGTGGGCGACGCAATGCATGACGCCTATCGTGCAGTCTGGCTGATGGATGGCGATCGAAAGGAAAAAGAAAAATACCTGAAACGCAGGGACCGCACTTCGGCTGCACGCCAAAAGCTGGCCTCCTATCTGATGCCGCAGCCGAAACTGGAGGTCTGAGAAGGAGCAGGCAACTGCATTTTGACAGAAAAGAAAACCCGCCCATTCCACTGAATCCTGTTCTATACCTATCCCTTTTGCCGCCGCCGGCGCAAATTGGCTTCCAATGCGCGCCGCCGGCGGCAATCTACTCGGCAGACGGGAAGAAAACCCGATCCGCCTTGCCAAACACCAGAGGAACCGCTATAATAGCGTTATTACAGAACGAACGGAAAACGAGAAGATTCCGACTCGGATACAGGAGGAGAACATGAAAAAGAAATTCAAACGGACGGCAGCGGTACTTGCTGTGATTTTTAGTTTAAGCTTTATTGCTGGCTGCGGGTCACAGAATACGGAAACACAGCCGTCTGCGGAAGAAGCACCGAGCGGATCGATTACAGTGACGGACATGACAGGGCAGACCATCACGCTGGATGCACCGGCGACAAAAGTTGTAGCACTCACGGCGGCGGACTGCGAAATCGTCTATGCCCTTGGAGCCGGCGACGCCGTCGTAGGCCGCGGTGCTTACTGCGATTACCCGCCCGACGCGCAGAATGTCACGGCGGTACAGTCTGGCGCGGAGACGAATCTTGAGGAAATCATTGCCTTGGAGCCACAGGTGGTTTTCATGGACACAATGGCACAGACGGAGGAACAGGTAAAAGGTCTGCAGGACGCCGGCATTCAGGTCGTAGTCAGCAATGCGACGGATATTGAAGGAGTTTATCAGTCCATCAACATTATTGGAAAAGTTCTTGGAAAAGAACCCGAGGCGGAAAGCCTGATCCAGGAAATGAAGGATACTTTTGAAGCATTGAAGAGCCAGGTCCCCGCAGAAAGCGGAGGAACGATTTATTTTGAAGTCTCGCCGCTGCAGTATGGACTTTGGACCGCAGGCTCGGGAACCTTTATGGATGAAATGGCTTCGATGCTTGGTCTGCAGAATATTTTTTCCGATGTGTCCGGTTGGGCGGAAATCTCCGAAGAACAGGTTCTGCAGCGCAACCCGGACTATATCGTTACGATCACGATGGACGGATCGGGAACCGATCCCGCCGCGGAAATTCTTTCCCGCAGCGGCTGGGAGGACATAACAGCAATTAAGGAACAGCGTGTTCTGGCGGCAGGAAATGAAATGTCCCGGCCCGGACCGCGGCTGGCGGACGCAGCCCAGGAACTGTATACGTTTGTCTATGAAAGCGCTGCCGAAAATAAGGCGGCCTAATCGTTTTGCAGTTTTCCGGCCGTACGGACGGGAGAACGCGAACGGGAATATGAGCATTCGAACAGGGGGGGGAGACTATGCGGAAATCGGGAACCGGGGCCGAACGGGGAAGCATCGGCGCCTGGACGGCTCTCGCACTGCTGACCGTACTGGTTTTTCTCCTCTGCCTCTGCGTTGGCAGCGTGACGGTACCGCTGAAGGAGATCCTGCGGATTTTTTTCGGTGCGGCTACGAATCCAGCTGCGGAAAAAATAGTCCTCACGGTGCGGCTTCCCCGCGTACTGTGTGCGGCGCTGGTCGGTGCAGGTCTCAGCCTTTGCGGGGCGGCCATGCAGGGACTTTTGAAAAATCCGCTCGCTGACGGATACACGCTTGGAATTTCTTCCGGAGCGTCCCTCGGAGCCATTCTTGCGTTTCTGTTTCAGGTTTCCTTTGAAACCCTGCCTTTTTCCGGCACGATGGTTATGGCAAGTCTGTTTGCATTCCTGTCGCTTTTGGTGATTCTGGGCCTTGCCTACCGAGTGGATCGATCGCTTGCAACAAACACCATTATTTTAATCGGGATTATCTTTTCCATGTTTGCTTCCGCTCTTTCGAGCCTCCTGATTACCTTCGCAGGAGAAAAGATCCGCTCCATCACATTCTGGACACTGGGATCGCTTTCCGGAAGCACACTTGCGGACGCGGCAGCCCTGGGAGGAACCTTGCTGGTTTGCGGAGGGATTCTGATCGGGCAGGCAGAAGAATTGAACGCTTTTGCCATCGGGGAAGACAACGCACGTTCGATCGGAGTCAATATCCGGAAAAGCAGGCTTCTTGTTTTGGGTGCTTCCAGCGTTCTTGTCGGCGTAAGCGTCGCCGTCGGCGGAACGATCGGCTTTGTCGGCCTGGTCATTCCGCATATTCTGCGTCTGCTGGTCGGGCCTAACCACCGCAGGCTCCTGCCTGCATGCATTTTCGGGGGCATGTGCTTTCTCATGCTGGCCGATCTGGCGGCCAGAACCATTGTGCGTCCGGTAGAGCTTCCCATTGGTGTTGTGACTTCGATTATCGGAGCAATACTCTTTGTTGTAATCCTCTACCGCAGCCGCCGGCCAGCCGGGTAGAAATACCGCAAAACGAAAGAATCCCCGGCTCATGGCCGGGGATTCTTTTGATTACAAAGGAACCTGTCAGCATAAATCAGAGGGAAGGGGCATTGGGATCCATCGGATCGGGACGCGGAGGGGCAACCTCATCATCCCGGATGGAAACATCCATATCAATGGCGGCCGTAGTTGCAGCGGCATCCTTCCCGCCGGCGCTGGTGTCTTCATCGACACAGGCGTCCAGCTTCGGTTTCGGAGCGGGAGCAGCGGTTTTATCGACCGGTGTGGCGTCGCCAATCCCAAGAGACTCTCCGACAACACCCAGCGTGGAGACTACGTTCGCAATATCCGACGGCATAAAGATCTTCGTTGCGCGGCCGTTGGCTACATCCTTCAGCGCTTCTATCCCGCGCAGGCGCAGAACACTTTCATCAATATTTGCTTTTTTCAGGGACTCGAGGCCTTGAGCCTGTGCCTGATAGACCATAGTTATTGACTTGGAGCGGCCTTCTGCCAGCGCAATCTGCGCATCACGCTCGGCTTCCGCAGCCAGAATCTTGGCCTGCTTATCGCCTTCGGCACGGCTGACGACGGCTTCCTGGTGCGCCTTGGCTTCCAGTACGGTCTGCCGGCGCTCACGTTCGGCCTTCATCTGCGTCGTCATGACACGTTCAATTTCCGCGGGCGGCTGAATGTTCTTGATTTCCACGCGCGTGACCTTAATGCCCCAGGGATCCGTCGCTTCATCCAGAACGGCCTGCATTTTGGAGTTGATAACCTCCCGACCGGTCAGGGTCTGGTCAAGTTCCATGGCGCCGATAACGCTTCGAAGCGTAGTCGCTGCAAGATTCTGCAGGCCGCTGACCGGGCGCTCAACGCCGTAAGCGTATAGCTGCGGGTCAAAGACGCGGCAGAACACAACCGAGTCGATTTGCATCGTGACGTTATCCTTCGTGATAACGGGCTGCGGCGGGAAATCCAGAACCTGTTCCTTCAGAGAGACCTTCTTCGCGATCCTGTCGATGAACGGAACCTTTACATGGATACCGGCCGACCAGATGGTTTGAAATTTGCCAAGACGTTCCACTACATAGGCAGCAGCCTGCGGGACAATGTGAACATTGGCAAAGATGAGTACAAGGATAACCGCAAGTAAAATCCACAGTCCAGTGCTCATAAATGTATTTTCTCCTTCCTGCTTTCTGCGACCGCAGAAAAATATTCTCTTACATCAATGCAGGGTCCGAAAGAATTTTCGGACACTTTGCATAGTTTGTAATCACTATATACCAAATTGGAAAAAAACTCACACTGAAATTGAAATAGCGAAAAATGCTCCTTGTGAAATTGCACAATCGGAAAAGGAAAAATTTTCTCATTTTTGCAGTAAGAAAGGGAAAATTCAAAAAAACGGGATTAGATCACAATCCCGGAGAACTGTGCCGGTTTCGGAGGAAAACATTGTAAATTTATAAACAATTGGATAAAATGGAAACTGACTGTAGGTGCAAAAGCAATGTTTGGAGGCTAAAAAAACGCCGGAAAACCAAACTTTAACGGTCAAAAAAGGGGTAAAGAAAAATTTTGTCGCATTGAACAAAAAAGACGGACATTTCTTCAAAGAACATTTACGGCTTTCTTACCGAACCTTTACAAGCCGCTGCAGCGGAGGAAGAAAAGGGTTCGGCAACCGCGACAACAATGCTGCTGGTACGACCGGCAGGCCTTGAGGGGGGCTATTCGAACATGGCACAAGAACGGGAACTCATTCTGAAGCTGGGCAAAAAGCTTACAGATCGCGCGGATGTCAAGCTGGGTCTTACGAAACTGGATGCCAATTCACCGGAATATTACGGCCTGAACGTCATGGTAACCGATGAAATGGCGGAACTTGCGCTCAAAATGGATATCCGGAAACCATACACGCCGGCGGAACTTGCGAAGAAGGCGCACAAGCCGGAGGCATATGTGGAAGACGTCCTGGAAAAAATGGCGAAAATCGGCCTCGTAGAGTACAACTGGGAAAACGAGGATCACCACAAGCAGTATGATCTTCCCTGCTTTATTCCCGGCAGTGCGGAATTTATGACCATGCATACGGAAGTTTCCGATGAACACACGGAGATCGGAAAATTCTTCAAAACAATGGGAAGACTGCCGCTGGAAAAAGTGACGAAGATGGTTCCTCCCGGCGGAGCCGGCATCGGAATGCATGTAGTTCCGGTGGAGAAAGCGATTCCAAGCGATCAGATGAGCGTGGATCTGGAACACCTTTCCCATTGGCTCGATAAATACAAAGGACAGCAGTTTGCTGTGGGCATCTGTTCCTGCCGCCGCATGGAACGGCAGCAGAACAACGGCTGCGGGGAACTGGAAGACGAATGCTGCATTGGCGTCGGGGATCTGGCGACATACCTCATCGAGACGGGCCTCGGCCGCTCTGCGACGCTGGAAGAAGTAAAAGACATACTCCAGCGCTGCGAAGACAACGGCTATGTTCATCAGATTACGAACATTGACGGACCAGACAAAATCATCGGCATCTGCAACTGCTGCTTGGGATCCTGCGTTGCGCTGCGGACTTCCCAGCTCTTTAATACGCCCAATATGTCCGCTTCCTCGTTCCGCGCGCATGTAACGAAGGAAAACTGCGTGGCCTGCGGAAAATGCGTGGAAGTCTGCCCGTCCGGTGCTGCCAAGCTGGGGCAGAAGCTCTGCTCCTCCAAGGGCCCCATTGAATATCCCGTGCAGCCGCTTCCCGATGACCTGCCCTGGGACGAAGGAAACTGGAACCCGAACTATATTCAGGACAATATGGAAAACTGCCACAAAACCGGAACGGCACCCTGCAAGACTGCCTGCCCGGCGCATATCGCCATGCAGGGCTATATCCGCATGGCGGCGGAAGGCCGATATATGGATGCTCTGAAGCTGATTAAGCTGGACAATCCGTTCCCGGCGGTATGCGGAAGCATCTGCAACCGCCCGTGCGAGTCGGCATGCACAAGAGGCCTTGTGGACGAACCGCTGGCGATCGATGAGATAAAGAAATTCATTGCCGAGCAGGAACTGAATGCGGACACGCGCTATATTCCGAAACGGAAACTGCGCAAAGGCACAACCGATCCGTATCCGGAAAAGATTGCAATTATTGGAGCAGGCCCAGCCGGAATGACCTGCGCCTACTGGCTTGCCAATATGGGCTATGACAACGTAACCGTGTTTGAAAAGAATCCCACCCCGGGCGGCATGCTGACAATGGGCATTCCGAGCTTCCGACTGAATAAGGAAGTTGTCAACGCGGAAATAGATGTTCTGCGTCAAATGGGAGTTCAGTTCCAGTGCGGAACTGAAGTCGGCAAGGACATTACGCTGGGAGAACTTCGGAAGCAGGGCTATAAGGCATTTTATATCGCCATCGGCGCACAGAAATCAGCCCCGCTGCATGTTCCCGGGGAAAATCTGCACGGCGTATACGGCGGCGTGGAGTTTCTGCGGAAGGTCAACCAAGGAACCAAGCCGCGGATCGGAAAGAAGTGCGCGGTGATCGGCGGCGGAAATGTGGCAATGGATGTCTGCCGCACCGCGGCGCGCCTGGGAGCGGAAACGACGGTAATCTACCGCCGCAGCGAGGAAGAAATGCCGGCGGACAGAGAAGAACTGGAAGAAGCGAAAGCAGAAGGAATCCGCTTTGCCTTCCTGCGGGCTCCTGCAGAAATTATCGGAGAAAAAGACCGTGTAAAGGCTATCAAGGTGGAAATTATGGAATTGGGAGAACCGGATTCCAAGGGACGCCGGAAACCGATAGGCACCGGGAAATTTGAAACGATAGAAGTCGATTCCGTAATCGGTGCGATTGGACAGAAAGTCGACTGGGGAAAACTGGATACGGGAAAAATGACAAGAACGCAGAAGGATCTTGCGGCTGCGGACGGCATTACCTATCAGACGGGGGAGCCGGATATCTTTGTGGGCGGCGATGTGTTCTCCGGACCGAAGTTTGCCATCAACGCCATAGCCGCAGGACGGGAAGGCGCGGAATCGATCCATCGCTATGTTCATTGGGGACAGAGCCTCACGCTGGCGCGCAATCTGCGCAACTTTACGGAAATGGATAAGGAAAATGCGCTTGTTCCTCTTGGATTTGACAACGCGCACAGGCAGAAAGTGCGTCATGATACAGCCAAGGCGAAAACCTTTGAAAATGACCGCGTAACGTTTACGGAGGAACAGGTTAAGAAGGAAGCCGCCCGCTGCCTTGGATGCGGGGCCTGTGTAGTGGATCAGAATAAATGCATAGGCTGCGGCCTGTGCACGACACGCTGCGAGTTTGACGCCATTCATTTGCGTCGGGATCACCCGGAAGCAACGCGCATGGTCCGTACGGAGGACAAATTCAAGGAAATACTGCCCTACGCAGCGAAACGTGCCATGAAGATTAAGATTCGTCAAATGAGGGAAAAACACAGCGGGAAATAAGGAAGCAAAAAAATGCACGAACTTGGAACAGTGTTTTATATCATTGACGAACTTGAAAAGGTCTGCAAGGAAAACAGTCTTACGAAAGTGGGCAGCGTCACGCTGGAAATCGGAGAAGTCAGCGGAATAATTCCAGATTACCTGAGTAAATGCTGGGATTGGGCTGTGGAACGGACGGATTTCATGAAAGGTGCAAAGCTCAAGATCGAAACGCTTCCGGCTGTTACCTACTGCCAGAACTGCGAAAAGACATATCCGACAATGGAATACGGGAAAACCTGTCCCTATTGTCAAAGCGGCGACACTTATCTTCTGACAGGAAACGAGTATAATATCCGGGAAATTGAGGCAATGTAGCGAAGTTTACGACGGAAAATCCGAAAGGCAAAGACCGTAAAGCCACACCGGGCGGTGAAGACCGCTTTGGTGTGGCTTTACGAGCAAATTTAATATGCCGTATTGTAATATTCTTAATAATAATTTAAAGAAAAAACCAAATTTATTTTAAGAATAATTCAACACAGAGGGATATCATAAACCTCAACACCGCAGACGAGACGGAGTGCGAGGAGAGAGCATGTATTTACTTTTTCCTTTTTTATGCTAGTATGTATACCTGCTGTGCGCGCCGGTCCTGTGCGGAAGGTTTGTGAAACAGTATATTATCCCGAGGAGTATTCATTCATGCGTTGCGAAGATCACTATATGCTGGGCTGCTTTCTTTTAGAGCAGAGCAGCGTTCCTATACGCCCGGCCTGCCGTCGTATGTTTCTCATGGGCTGCGTAGAGCCGGATATCAACCTTTTGACATTCATTAGAGGAACAAATAAAAAGCGTTTTTTACGAGGGCATTGCGCACAGAGTTCCGAAAAACATCTCAAAAAGCTGCTGAACAAGTTCACCGATGCGGGAGTCAGCACGCCGATGCAGTGGTTCCTTCTTGGAACGGCGATGCATTATCTGGCGGACAGCTTCGTATATGTCCATAATGACTATGTCCGAGTCCGCCACAGCGAACACAGAAACTATGAAATACGCCTGCATGAAACGCTCCGTGTATGCCTTGCCAAGTGGAAGCCGGGGACCGGAAAGTCGCTTCCCTTCGCGGAAGGGCTGGAGGCATGGCATGAGAAATACAGAAGCGAAGCGCCGTCTATCCGCACAGACTGCCAATACGTCATAGCAGCGGCGGTCCTGGTGTATACGCAACTGAGAAAAGACGCCCGTCGTCCGATGCCGGGAATTCCGCAGCTGGCTTAATGCCGCAGAAAAGAAGGGGCGCCGGCATAAAGCGAAAATCCGGGAAAACCGAGTCTGCCGCTCCTTTGAGTTCCGAAATTCGACCGCGATTTCCGTTTCCGCACATTTTCGTTTTCTGTTTCATTTTTAAATAACAGCAGCCCAGCTAAAATTTTAGCTGGGCTGTATGGATCGATTCCGGTCTGGAGATGGACAGACGTTTTCAGTACAGCATCTCCGGCGGGTTATTGTATAGCGCATTGGAAATAATGATCTTGCAGATTTGCGAAGTACCCTCCATCGTTGTAAACAGGAGACTGTCCCGCAGACGCCGCTCATTATTTACTCTCTTATCATAGCCGATGGCACCATGCAGCTGGGCTGCGCTTGTGCAGGTACTCTGGCACATCTCGCAGGAGAAAAGTTTCAGTTCGGCAATATCCACGGAAGCAGGGTCGCCGGCTTCATAGATGTCTGCAGTATGGTACAGCATATGCCGGGCGAGGCTGATATTCGTCATCATTTCTGCAATGGGGAAGGAAACTCCCTGATACCCGGAAATGCGCCGGCCCAAATAAGACCTGTTTTTCGTATAACTTACCACATCCTCCAGCGCACCCTGCGCAAGCCCGATGGCGACGGCGGATAAGGCCAGCCGGCCGGAATTAAGGGCCCTTTTTATCAGGTGATATCCGCTGTCCGGAACATCCGGGTTGCTGATAAGCGCCTTCGGAGGCAAATGGCAGTCATGAAAGAAAATGTTGCTGGTCGGATCGTTGTTCATTCCGACCAGGTTTGCCCGTTCGCTGTCATCGACCCCCGGTGTATGGGAATCGACAAAGAAAAGACTGATATCATGGCTTCTGCCATGCGGAGTCGTACGGGCGGCGACGATATAACCGTCCGCAACGCCGGCATTGGAAATCCAGCACTTGCTCCCGTTGAGGATCCAGCCGTCACCGTGCCACTGCGCGTAGGTATTGATTGCGAAAGCGTCGGACCCGCCGGCATCTTCACTCAGGGCAAGCGTCAGGATCTTTTCCCCCTGGATGGCGGGCATGAGCCATTCCTGTTTCTGCTGCTCCGTAACAGCATCCACCAGGGAATAGCACACCTGCATGGTATTTGCCGTATATACGAGTCCCAGGGAAGCAAGACCGCGGGAAATTTCCTCAAGAAAAATCATACAGCTCCGGAGACTTTTTCCCTGCCCTCCCAATTCTTTTGGAAAAGAAAGGGCCGGATAGCCGGCCTCGCGGATTTTACGGACAAGCTCCACCGGATATATTTTTGATGCGTCAAGCTCTGTTGCCCCGGGCAGGATCTCCCGATCCGTAAATTCCCGGATTTCTTTCCGCAGAGCAAGTTCCTCTTCTGTCAGACAATACATTATGAAAGGACTCCTTCCTGCTGTGTGCGGCGCCCTCATAACGCCCTGCCCACACGTCCATCATTCTAACACTTTTCTCTAAAAACATGCAGAGAAAATATTACTTTTCCGGCGCAAATTCTTTACTTCGCCGCATCCGGATCGCCTATCGGTGCAAAATCGAGCGTCAGACTGACCAGGGCATAGCGGGCTGTGTCATCATACATTTCGGCTTCTATCACGCAGCCGGTGGTACTGCTGCGCCGGATAGTGCTGTCAATCATCACGTCCCCGCTGAGCCCCTTTTCCTCCAGAGTATAGAAGGAGCCGGTAGAGTAGCTGATATTCCTGTTGAAGGCTTTCCGGCAGTGCCTTTCCGCGGCGGCCAGCAGGCAGGGCAGCAGAAGAGACGAAGAGATCTGCGTTTCCGTTGTAACATCCGGAAGGTGAACGGAATAGGTAATGATCTGCTTTTCCTCATTCTGATCAATTTCCGACATGGATTTTGTATAGCGATCCAGCGGCTTGCCTGCAGAGCTGCTGCTGTACAGGCTGTAGCGAAGAATATCGTCGGAATTGACGATGCCGCTCAGCTTTCCGCCCGTTTCTACGAATGCGGAGCTGCAGCCCGTGGCAAGCATTTTTTCCATGACGTCCTGCATGTTGTCATTTTCCGTGACGGTGCAGGGATATGGCCCCTGCCGGTAGACCTGGGCGATTTTCTGCGAGAGCTGCGCAGAGGTTGCCTGCTCGACGCTGATCGACCCGCAGATGCTCAGATCCTGTTCCACAACCGGCTGGACCAGCAGCTGTGAAAGTTCTTTCTGATGAAACCGATACCAGTCGGTGATGTAATCGTTGTAAAAGAGATACTGCGGCGTGCGCATCCAGTTTCGAACGCAGTCCGTTCCCTGCTGCGTTGGCCCTTTTCGATTTCCCAGAAGGCAGTCGTAAGAGGACAGCAGCATGGAGGCATCCTGCGATGACGAAAGGATGCAAAGATGCTTTGCCTGAGCGAGTCGAAGCACCGCATCCGAAGGAAGTGTCCCCATCGTGAGCAGCAGATGTACGCCGCATTCCAACGCACAGTTCTGAATCTCAGTCTGATCTCCGCACAGGCAGAAGCTGTTGGGAGGACATTCCTGGAGGAGCTTTCGGATCTGGTCCGTACTTCCGCAGGCGGAAAGAAGCCTCGTCGGTTCAAAATGCAGATGCGTTTCCCCGCAGATCACCCGAAGTCCCAGACGCTGCACGACCTCCGAAGCCATAACGCCGCCGGTGCACCCGGCAATGCGGACACTGCCGACTTTGCTCTTCGTCGCAACAAGTCCGGTGCTTTCCGCGGCTTTAATGGCTTTATAGGCGGTTCCCTCACTGATTTGAAGCTTTGCCGCAAGAGAGCGGATGGAAAACGAAGTCCCCGGAGACATTTTCCGAATATAGTCCAGAATCTTTTCCTGCTTGCTTACCATGCGAACCCCTTTCCTTCCCAGCACCGGAAACCATCCCATTGCAGCGTTCCTGCTCCTTTGTGGATTGCGATACGATGAGAATTTATCAATTTATGAACTTTCTTCGACAAGAAACTATAACAGATCTGCTACAAAATGCAATAATAAAATGAAATACAAAATGAACTGCTATATATGAATGAAGATGTAAATTTTTATTTTGGTATAAAAATAACGAACTTTTCTTGAAACCCTCCAAGAGTATTGAAAAAAATACATTCTGTAACTAAAATTCATAATAAGTGATGGAAGTGTCTAAACACTGTTTGACAGATTTATATCAGAAAAGCAACTGCTATAAATCTGCTATAAATTAAAAGCCTCGAATGAGAATAGCACTTCCGAAGCATCTCTTTCGTGGAAGAGCCTGAATGTGGATAAGCCCTGCAGTACGCAGGACAGAGTTGTATTTTACGACAGGAGGATACAGATATGTTAATCAAATTCACAGAAGCGCAGGAACTGTTGCGGGACACGGCACGTGAGTTTACAAAAAACGAAGTGGAACCGCGCGATCGTGCCATGGATGAGAACGGATTTGACTGGGATCTGTTCCATAAAATCGCGGAGAACGGCTTTATGGGCGTGCAAATTCCTGAAGAATACGGCGGTGGCGGCGGCAACTTCGTCGACGGAACCATTGTTGTGCATGAAATAGCAAAGGGAAGTGCAAGCGCGGCTACGTTCCTTGGAGCGCACTGGCTGGGCGCGAACCTGATTCTGGATAACGGCACGGAAGAACAGAAAAAGAAATATCTGCCCCTGGCGGCGCAGGATAAGATCTTCGCTTTCGGCCTGACGGAAGCATCTGCCGGTTCGGATGCGGCCGGCATCAAGTCGGTTTGCGAAAAGCAGGCAGACGGAAGCTGGATTCTGAACGGCGGCAAGGCCTGGATTACAAACTCCGGCATTGCGGACTACTATATTATTCTTGCGCTGACGGATCCGAGTGCGGGCACGCACGGCATTTCCGCATTCATTCTTCCGAAGGACACCGAAGGTCTGACCGTCGGCAAATTTGAAAAGAAGATGGGAATGCGCGGAACTGCAACCTGCGAGCTTGCCTTTGATAACATCCATCTGCCGGCGGACGCTCTTCTGGGACAGGAAGGCAAAGGCTTCATGATGGCCATGCAGACGCTGGATATCGGGCGTTTCAATGCGGCTGCCATATGCGCGGGCATCTGCGAGCACGCGATGGAAATAGCAAAGAAATACGCCAATGAGAGAAAAACCTTCGGCAAGCCGATTAAAGCCTACCAGGGAATCTCTTTCCGGTTCGCCGATATGGTTGCCGAAACGAAGGCAATGGAATTCCTTGCTTATGACGCAGCTTATGTGAAAGACGCCGGCAAGCGCTGCACGGTGGAAGCCGCCTGCGCAAAGCTGTTCGCATCGGAGCACGGTCTGCAGATCTGCATTGATGCCCAGCAGGTCCTCGGCGGCAACGGATACAGCGCGGAATACGATGTGGAGCGCTTTGTCCGCGACATCCGCTTGTGGGGCGTAGGCGAAGGCAGCACCGAAATTCTGCGCATGGTTGTCAGCGGCAGCTATCTCAATTCCTGAGGCGAAAGCGTAAAGAAAAGCCGCAGCGCGCGGCGGAAGTCAAGTTAATAAAGAGGGGGAAAGAGACATCTGCCCACCTCCGACCCCAGCACTCTATATACTCATATGCTTTAAGGAGGCAACATTATGGAGTATCAGAAACTACATTATGCAGTAGCGGATTCGGTAGCCACAATTACGATGGACTTTCCGAAAAACCTGAATGCCATCGATGAGCAGATGGCAGACGAGCTGATTGCGGCAATTGATCAGGCTGAGCACGATGCGGCAGCCAAGGTCATTGTCCTCAAGAGCGCCGGCAGAGCATTCTCCGCAGGCGGCGACATCGGCTATTTCTACAAACTCATTCAGGCAGGCGGAGAAATTAACATGGACGGCCTGATCAACAAGGTCGGCAAAGTCACAAATGGTCTGAAAGCAAGCTCCAAGATCGTTATTGCAGAAGTCAACGGCGCTGCAGCGGGCGCGGGATTCCCTCTTGCCCTCAGCGCAGACTTCGTCGTAGCGGCAGAGAATGCGAAGTTCATCATGGCCTTCATTAACCTCGGCCTTGTTCCGGACACTGGCGGAACGTATCTGCTTGCCAAGGAAATCGGCGAAAAGAGAGCGATGGAAATGTGCGCGACCGGCCGTCCGGTAACGGCGCAGGAAGGCAAGGATCTCGGCTTTGTCTATGAAGTCGTCCCTCTGGAGCAGCTGGATGAAGCGACCAACAAGCTCGCACAGAAATTCGTGCGCGGCCCGCTGGTAGCGTATAAGAATGTGAAAAAGCAGATGTATGCCGCGGCGTTTTCGGACTATGTGCACTATCTGGACGATGTCGAGAACCCGACGCAGCATGAGTGCTCCAACACGACGGACTTTGTAGAAGGATGCAAAGCCTTTATGGAAAAACGCAAAGCGGAATTCCAGGGCAAGTAATTATCGAACAATGCTGAGAAGGGGGCATTTGCTTTGAAACAGAAAATAGCGACATTGGACCAAGTACTTGATCAGATCCATGATGGAATGACCATAATGTTCGGCGATCTTCACGGAGAAATTTCTCCGGAAGAGATTATCACCGGCATGATAGAAAAGGGCGTTAAAGATATTACGGCGGTCTCTGTTGCAGCAGGTCAGCCGGATATGGGCGTCGGCAGACTGATTGCCAATCACCAGGTAAAGAAAGTCCTTACCAGCCATATCGGATTGAACCCCATAGCCCGCGATCAGATGTTCGCCGGCGAACTGGAAGTGGAGTTCATTCCGCAGGGAACCTTTGCCGAACGCATCCGCGCCGGCGGCTACGGCCTTGGCGGCGTGCTGACCCCGACCGGTGTCGGCACGGACGTGGAAAAAGGAAAACAGGTAATGCACCTCAACGGCAAGGATTACCTGCTGGAGATGCCGATTCATGCGGATCTGGCCCTTCTGAAAGCCACAAAGGCGGATAAAGCAGGAAACCTTTATTTCCGTCTGACCTCCATTTGCTGCCAGGATTACATGGCCATGGCTGCGGATACCGTAATCGCAGAAGTTGAAGACGTTGTTGAAATTGGTGAGCTTGGTCCGGAAGACATTGATGTACCGGCTCCGATCGTAGATTTCGTATATCCGCGTCAGGGCGAAAAGCGGCCGATGTATCCCAGCTGGGCAAGACAGAAGGCTAAAGCAGAAGCCAAGGCCAAGGCGAAAGGGTAAAGGAGGCAGGACATATGGCTTATACCGGACGTGAATTAATTGCTGCTCGCTGCGCTAAGTTCTTTAAAGACGGCGACTTTGTAAACCTTGGAATCGGCGTACCGCTGATGTGCGTTAACTATCTGCCGGAAGGCGTGGATCTTTGGCTTGAAGCCGAGATTGGCATAGTCGGCAGCGGTCCTTCCCCGAAGTGGGACGATGTGGATATTGATCTGGCGGATGCCGGCGGACAGCCGACAACCATCATCCCCGGCGGCAGCGTTGTTCCTCATGACAAATCCTTTGGATTTATTCGCGGCGGACATATCGACGGAACCGTTCTCGGAACCCTGCAGGTTGACCAGGAAGGCAACATTGCGAACTGGGAGATCCCCGGCAAGCTGGCTCCGGGCATGGGCGGCGCCATGGATCTTTGCTCCGGCGTCAAGAAAATTATTGTCGCAACCGATCACTGCGATAAGAGCGGACACTCCAAGATCCTGAAAAAATGCACACTTCCGCTGACAGGTGCAAAGTGCGTTACGGATATTGTGACGGAGCGCTGCTATTTCGCCGTGACGCCCGATGGGCTGGTTCTGAAGGAGCTGGCACCGGGATACACCGTAGAAGATATCCGCGCCTGCACGGATGCGGACTTTACGGTTGCCGATAAGGTCGGTGTAATGGAATAATCCCCTCTCTATATTGTTTCCGGGAGGCTTAGGCTTCCCGGAAGCAACTCCGAACCTTAATAACGAAAGAGGAGTTTTCGCCGTTGCTCGGATCGCTCTCCGGCGCGTTCGCACCGTATCTCGGCGGCGGTCGAATAGGCGCTGTGCCCGGTACTGCTGATATGACTCCGAAGCAATGGATTGACGCGGCTTTGCTTGGCTTCGTTCGCTCGACATGGAGCTGACAGAACCGATGCTCCGCGGAAGCCCTGGAGCTCGTCCTGGCGGACTGAGCCCGGCCCCGTGCAGAGCCTGCCACCCGGGCGGAACAGCGGCGAAAAACTCCTCGCTTCCTTACCCCCAGTCTATTTCGGACTGGGGATTTTGCTGCCTGGAACGCGGCGGCAGAAGCCCTAAAGTCCCGGGTGCATTCTTCGATTCTGAAAGGAATAATTTTGCGGGCACGGGTTGAAATCCGCATTAAAATGTGAGATAAAGGAAGGAGCAGCATATTGATAAAAGTTTAGCAAAGTTTTTCGCAAGAAAGAATACAAAATAATGATCCGGAGGAAGAAGACCCGCAGGGCAGCCCTTTCGGAAGAAAGCAGAGGTACGGCATGAGAGGACTCGAAAACGGCAAGACCAGGATTCGCCATTCCGTTTTTACAGAGATCGCAAAGGCAGCGTATGAAAACAGAGATTTGAAACAGGCACTGGAGGAACTTCCCTATAAAATTGTCCCCGGGGAAATCGCGAACTACCGGGACAGCATATTCGAAGAGAGGGCTGTTGTAGGAGAGCGGCTTCGGCTGGCCCTGGGCATGCCGGTCCGGGAAGTGACCCGATACTCGACCATTTCCGATGGCGTTAACGAGGCGAATCTGGAAGAAAAGTACTATGAAAAGCCTCTCGTCAACATAGTAAAGTTCGCCTGCAACCGCTGCCCGGACAACGTGGTTACGGTAACGAATCTGTGCCAGTCCTGCATTGAGCATCCCTGCGAGGAGGTCTGCCCGACCAAGGCACTGGTACGCGTCAACGGAAAGCCCGTAATTGACGATAAGAAGTGTATCCGGTGCGGACGCTGCACCCGGGAGTGCAAATACCACGCCCTGCAGCTTGAGAAAAGACCCTGCAAGGAAGCCTGCGGCGTGAATGCCATAGGAATGGACGACTACGGACGGGCCGAAATCAATTACGATCTCTGCACCTCCTGCGGACAGTGCCTTGTGAACTGCCCGTTCGGAGCCATTTCGGATAAAAGCCAGATTTACCAGGTTATTAAGGCCATACAAAGCGGTACGCCGGTCTATGTCGCCCTGGCGCCGTCCTATGTAGGACAATTCGGATCCGGCGCTACGCCGGAAAAAATGGTGGCAGCTTTTAAGCGGCTTGGATTTCGGGATGTATACGAGGTTGCCATCGGTGCAGACCTGACCGTCATCGAGGAAGCAAAGGATTATCTGGAAGAAGTTCCGTCCAAGCATAAATTCATGGTTACTTCCTGCTGCCCCTCCTGGATTGCCATGGTGGAGACTGCTTTTCCGGAGTTTAAAAATAACATCTCCATCGCACTGACGCCGATGGTACTGACCGCCCGGGTAATTAAAAAGCTCCATCCGGGCTGCAAGACCGTTTTTGTCGGTCCCTGCGATGCGAAGAAACTGGAGGCTCGGCGCCCCAGTGTCCGCGGCGATGTGGACTATGTCCTGACGTTCGAAGAGGTGCTGGGTATGTTTGATGCCAAAGGAGTGGACGTGGCGGAAATACCCGAAAGCGAGACCGAGCCGCTGACAGGATCGAGCGCGTCCGGAAGGGGATTCGCCTATTCCGGAGGCGTTGCGGAAGCGGTTGTGCAGACAATTCACGAAAAAGATCCCGGCGTAGAAGTCAAGGTCGCGCATGCTGACGGCCTGGCGGAATGCAAGAAACTCCTGCTGATGGCTCGCGCCGGACATTACGACGGATACCTCCTGGAGGGCATGGCCTGTCCCGGCGGCTGCGTTGCCGGAGCAGGAACCCTGCAGCCGGTGAATCAGTCACGGGCTGCGGTGGAACGCTATGCCAAGACGGCAAAGTTTGTCTGCAGTGCGGACTCGGAATACGGAAAATACCTTCCGGAATTGGAGGTAAAAAAGGAGTCTGCAGACTCGAACGAAGCGTCCGAAGAAAATTAGACAATTTTGCAATTCTGCGAAAAACTAACCAAAAAATCGCTATCTTTCCGTGCGAAATATAGCGATTTTTTTCACGTTATGGTAAACTGAAAAAGCAATGGTCCGACGAATTTCCGCCCCGAACGCAGGAGAGCTGTGAGGCAGAAATCCGATCGGACAAGGAAGGCCGGATCGCGGTGGTAAGGAGGGTGAAAGGTGAAGAGGGCGGCGTCTATTCTGCTGGTGTTTTTCCTGCTTCTGGCAATGTCCGGATGCGCGGAAAAAAGCACGGCATCGGTTTCGTCTCCGGTGCAGGCTTCCTATCAGCAGAGTGCGGTGGAAACAGCCCAGATCGGTCTTCCGGCAGTATTCGGTATCTACCGGAATATCGTAGAAACCAATGAGAGCACCATTCGTGCCTGCGAACAGAAAATTCGGCAGTTATCAGCGGAACTTTCCAATTCCAACCAGATTGCTTCCTGCGACCTTGATGGAGATGATCTTCCGGAACTGGCCTTCGCCCGGATGAGCGGGGACGGCGCAGCGGAAAATTCGGTCCGGATCTCAATTTACAAGATCATCGGTCAGACGCCCACACAAATTTATACCCGAGATTTTTCCATGAACGGCGAAGGATGCAGCTACGCCCTTTTCCAGGAAAACGGCAGCGACAGCCTGTATTTGTATGAATCCGATGCGGGGCAGGGAAGTGCAACGCGCGTAGCCTGCCTGAGTGCCCGGTCCGACGGAACGCTGTCGGAGAGCTATGAGCTGCAGTGCTCCGAACTTCCTGCGGAGGATTCGGAGACGGAGGAAGAAAACTACCTGGAGAATGGCGTGAAGATTACAGCCTCGCAATATGCAGAAAAGCTGCTGCAGCTCCAAAACAATATATCGAACGTTCTCTTCTGGGATTTCCTTCGGAACGGTGACGACTTTGAAGCACATCTTTCGACCTTCCCGATATTCGGGATGAATTATGATACCGCCATTCGCTACCTGCAGCAGCAGGCACAGGAAGGCGGCGCCACGGATACGGGGTACGGCATACGGATGTGTGATCTCACAGCGGTTTCCTCCGGGGACGAATTTACGCTGCTGAACGACGCAGCGAAGGATACCGCCGGCACTTCCTATGAAGTCGGAAATGTGTTCAGCGTTCTGGCTTCTGCCGGCAATCTGGGATACGCGAACTTCGATATCGGGGGAAAATACTCAAATCTCCAATTTACGCTGGCGGTCAGCAGCTCCAACCGGGACCGTACCGGCAGGCTGCAGCTTCGGGATGAAAAAGGGAAAGTGCTCTATGATTCCGGGGAGCTTAGCCGGCAGTCAGAGCCGGATAATGTAAATATCGGGATCCGGAATGTGGAAACGCTGCAGTGGAGTGCAAGCGGAAATTCCGCCGATGGACTGTGGCTTCTGATTGCAAACCCCGTATTAAGCGAATAGAGGAAACGGAACCAAAAAACTCCGGAAGAGGATCGACGGCCGATCCCCTCCCGGGATTTTCTTTCTACTCGCTTTGCGTATGCTCCCCGCGTGCGGGGGCCCAGCGGTCCGCAGGGATGACGGTTTCCACTTCCGGCAGCGTGTAGCCAAGAAGTGTCTCCCCCTTCGGATCCGTGCGAACATAGGAAAAACCAAGCTTCTGCGTTACCCGTTCCGATTTTCGGTTTCCTTCGTAATAGCAGCACCAGACCTTCGGACAATGCAGTTCCCCGAAGGCACACGCCAGCAGAGCGGCTGCAGCTTCCGGTGCGTATCCGTTCCCCCAATACGGCCGGCCGATCCAATACCCGAGCTCCGGCTCCGCTTCTTTTCCGGAACAGGAGTCTTTTCCGAAGCGAAGCCCCGTGCTGCCGACCAGCAGCCCGTCGGATCTGCGGATCACGGCATATGTGCCGTCCCGGTCCAGAACGTCCCGGATGATGGAGAGACTGTTTTCTACCGATGTGTGCACCGGCCAGCCTGCGGCAGGTCCGATTTCCGGATCGGAGGCGAGCTGGTAAAGTGTCTGCGCATCTTCCGGAGTCCAGCGGCGGAGAAGCAGGCGCTCTGTTTTCAACTGCTCTTTCATACGGATTCCTCCATGAAAATTTCTCTGCACTGTTCCCGCAGGTTCGGGAGGGGGAGAATAACTGCGGACTTCAGATCCGAGGATACTGCAACTGCGGGGAAAGTACAAGCCGGAACGCGTTCTGCGGAGAAAAAGTGCCGAGAAAATTGCAGTTTGTATTGAGTTTGTATGAGATTTTTAAAATTTTTGAAATTTTTCCTTCTTCA
This sequence comes from uncultured Eubacteriales bacterium, assembly GCA_900313925.1. GTDB lineage: Bacteria > Bacillota > Clostridia > Oscillospirales > Oscillospiraceae > UBA2922. Next base: position 87,924 of record OMTF01000012.1, read on the forward strand.
CGCTTGCTTTAAATCGCTAAAAGGTCTACCATGGATTCATAGAGATGTATGGAAATTGGACCGGGAAAGGGTCTATAGGTAAATATCTTGAATGAACTCTGGCGAAAATTTGCAAAGAGAGTAGAAGAATGCCGGAGAAACTTGGAGAACGGTGCGCTGTGCCGCAATTTGTGGCTTCTTGCATTCCATGAAATGATAATGGCTCTGGAAACGGAGCGCAAAATCGACGGAAATTTCGGACGGGAGCTTTCAGAGCTGGACGAGGAAACGGATTATCAATTCTTATTCTATGACTTTATTCTGGATCTCATCTACGTTCTGGACAGCAGCCGGGACTGCCGGGATCTGCTGAGCGTCTGTGAAACACTCCTGGAAACCTTTGACTGGGCGAAAAACGATCCGACGGATATTCTGACCTGCTACAGCGAGTGCCTGGAAAATACGGGATCGGCGGATAAGGCGATCGAATTCTGCCGGCAGTGGTACGAAAAATCCAAAGGGGATCAGAGCGCCGGTGCGTCTCTGGTGTATCTGTTTACGCGCGCCAGAAGGTTCAAGGAAGCCGAAAAAGTGGTGGGCGACTTTATCATGGACGATGAATGCGACTGCTGTGAGGAAAATGAGCACATCTTCTGTGCGGCTTCTTCACTGTACCAGGCAGAAGGAGACCGGGTTCGAATGGACTGGGTCAATCGAAAGATTGATGAATACGAGCAGCAGGAGGGAAACTTCGGAGACGGAGGGGATCTTTCTCCGGACGGAGATTCCTATGACGACCCGGATTAGGCTGGGAAGTTTGATGGAAGCGTTCGTCCGCTTCGCCTGCGGCGGGCTATCCGGTCCGGATAGCGTCCGTTTTTGCCAAAATAAAATAATTCGAAATTTTCCCCGAAAGCTCGGCTGGAAGGCCGGCTGGAAGGGTTTTTTCATGCTTTCGGCGGGTGCGGGCGGCTTTTTTCGCCGGCAATTCCCAAAAGAATCAAAAAAAATTCACAACAAGCGTCTCCGCGTCTGCTATAATAACGAGCGGCATGCGCCGACGGACCGGCGCATCGGGAAATGGAGATACATACACCATGTCAAAATATTTTGGAACGGACGGCTTCCGCGGCGAAGCCAATAAAGATCTTACAGCGGACCATGCCTTTCAGATCGGACGGTATCTGGGGTGGCTGTACGGCCAGAACCGGCGGGCAAGAGTCGTAATCGGAAAAGATACGCGGCGCTCCAGCTACATGTTGGAAACGGCTCTGGCTGCGGGACTGACGGCGTCCGGTGCGGACGCCTATCTTATGCATGTAACGACGACCCCAAGCGTTTCCTATATTGCCCGTGCGGATGATTTCGACTGCGGCATCATGATTTCGGCAAGCCATAATCCCTATTATGACAATGGAATCAAACTGCTTAACGCGCAGGGCGAAAAAATGGAAGAAGACGTACTGGACGGCATCGAGGAATACATTGACGGGCATGAGGCGCTTCCTCTTGCTCAGCGGGACGGCATCGGAAGAACAGTGGACTATTCCGCGGGACGGAACCGCTATATCGGCTATCTCATTTCGCAGGCGACGCGCTCCTACAAAGATCACCGCATCGGCCTGGACTGTGCCAATGGCTCCACCTGGCAGATGGCGAAGAGCATTTTTGACGCCCTTGGAGCGGACACGTTTGTAACCGGCAACGCACCGGACGGGCTGAATATAAATGTGGACTGCGGCTCCACGCATCTGGGGCATCTGCAGGATTTTGTCGTCCAGAACCACCTGGATGTGGGATTCGCTTTCGACGGCGACGCGGATCGGTGCCTCGCGGTGGATGAAAAGGGCAACGCCATTACCGGCGACCATATTCTTTATGTGTGCGGAAAATACATGAAGGACGCCGGGACGCTGGGACACTCCAAGATAGTTACGACAGTCATGAGCAACATGGGTCTGTACAAGGCACTGGACGCAGAAGGCATCGGCTACGAGAAAACCGCCGTTGGAGACAAATATGTTGCCGAATGCATGCGCAAGAACGATTATTTCCTGGGCGGGGAACAATCCGGACACATTATTTTCGGACGTCTTGCGAACACGGGCGACGGACTGCTGACGGCGATAAAATTGATGGAAGCCATTACGGAAACGAAGCTGCCGCTTTCCACGCTTGCGGCCCCGGTAACGATCTATCCGCAGGTTCTGAAAAACGTCGTGGTTACGGATAAGCGCGAAACGCTGGAATGCGAGGAAGTCCGGACAGCGGTTGCTGAGGCGGAGGCAAAGCTTGGCTCCGCCGGCCGGGTTTTGCTCCGCGCGAGCGGCACGGAGCCGGTACTGCGCGTGATGAGCGAAGCAGAAACGCAGGAGCAGTGCCTGCAGGCGGTTGACTCCATCATTGACTGCATGCGCCGCTGCGGCCGACTTGTGAGGGTAAAGGAATGACAGCGAGTGTTCAGATTTCCGATCTGCTCGATTTGGAGCAGACGCTGGCGGCGCCCCTGTTTCAGGAAAAACAGTATCCCTGGCAGGTTCTGGAAGAAATTGAGACGTTTATCCGGGGCTTGGGGCCAAGGCTTTCCGCCGATGAATTCATCCATCCTCAGCCGGAAGTCTGGGTAGCTAAGGATGCGGAGGTGTTTCCGTCCGCGTACCTGGGAGCGCCATGCATTATCGATCATGGCGCACAGGTGCGGCACTGCGCGTTTATACGCGGCAGCGCCATCGTCGGAAAGGGCGCAGTCGTGGGAAACTCTGTGGAATTGAAAAATGTTGTGCTTTTCAACAAGGTGGAAACGCCGCATTATAACTATGTGGGAGATTCTATTCTTGGATTTCACGCGCATATGGGGGCGGGTTCCATTACCTCCAATGTAAAAAGCGATCGAAGCCTGGTAACAGTCAAAGCGGACCCGGCCATCCCGACCGGGAGAAAGAAATTCGGAGCCGTGCTGGGCGACTATGTGGAAGTCGGCTGCAACAGCGTTCTTAACCCGGGCACCGTTATCGGCCGGCACACGACGGTATATCCGGTATCGAGCGTGCGGGGCGTAATTCCGGCGTATGCGATTTTCAAGGACGCCGGGAGAATCGTGCCGAAAGAGGAAAGCCGATAAGAAAAGTCCGAAACGGAAATGAAACGCTCTGCTTCAGCGGCAGAGCGTTATTTCTATAATCTCCGGCCGGTTGTGCACCCGGGGCAGACCGGGACGGACGCACAGCCCGCGGCTGACGACCATGGCCGTTCCCCCTTCCCGGTAGAGCCCGGAAGTATAGTGCGGCAGAAGGCCCTGATTTGGTGCGAAAAGGCCGTCCGTGCCGTACAGGCGCACCTGTCCGCCGTGCGCATGGCCGCTCAGCACCAGATCAAAGCCGGCCTGCGCATAAAGCGGAAGAAGCTCCGGCCGGTGCGAAAGCAGAATGGAGTAGCAGCGGGGAACTCGGGACAGCGCGGAAAGACTTCTGCGCATGGCAGCGGCGGATTTCCGGTGGGAAAAGCCGGCTCCGGAAAAACGGGGATCCAGCGTCCCGGAGATTGCAATTTTATCCCCCTCCCGTTCCAGGAGGGCGGTCTCATTTTCCAGAACGGTTACGCCGCAGGCGATCATCCGGCTGCGGGCGCGCACATAAGCCCGCGGCATGCGTGCTTCATGATTTCCGGGGATGTAAAAAACGGGCGCAAGGGAAGAAAGCTCTTCCATGAGATGCAGGGAGCGGTCGACAGCCGGATGATAGGAATCCAGCAGGTCTCCGGTATAGGCAATGCAGTCCGGGTGGAGCCGCTGGACTTTCCGAAGCAGGCGGCGGTTGTTTTTGCCGAAAGAGGAACTATGCGTATCCGACAGATGCGCGATCCGGAACCCGTCAAAGCCGACAGGCAGCCGGGAGCTTTGCACGCGAAGGCGGGTAGTCTGCAGCGCTGTATTTTCAAAACCCAGATACAGAAATCCGGCAGCCGCTCCGACCGTTCCGACCTGCAGAAGGTACGATTTCGCTTTCGCCATGGAAGACTCCTCCTAAAAATCTTTTCTCTATTTTAGTACAGAACCGGGCGGATCGTCTACCGCGGAAGGAAGAACGGATCCAAACCCGCGGCTCCATGCGGAAAAAAGAGCGGGTTCCAAAAAGAAGTGGAAATTTTCTGCAATTTTCGTGCAGGTTTTTCTCTGCGTACGGCTTTCGATCCATTGACAGCGTCTCCTTCTGTCTGCTATATTCTATGCGGTTCTTTAAGGCGGTGCGGGACACCGACAAGAGGGAAACTGGATAAAAAGGCGCGCACTGCGCGCCGATTCACGGCGCCTTGCAGAACGCAGAGGCGTCCTTTTTTTAGAACCGTTCGTAAAAGCAGGAAACACAGGCAGAGAAAGGGGAAAAGACTGATGAGCGTGCGGGCGAATATCCAGACTCTGGCAGGATGGCCGGAATTGTATTCCTATGTGAAATCGCAGCTATCCGATCCGGACGGCGGGCTTACCGCTTTCAATACAGAGGAATTTGCAGTTTTTCCCGGCTTCTGTGATGTACATGTACATCTCAGAGAGCCGGGTTTTTCATATAAGGAAACCGTTGCAACCGGATCGTACGCCGGCGCGCACGGCGGATATACGGATCTCTGCGCTATGCCCAACCTGGATCCGGTCCCGGACAGCCTGACAAACCTTGCCTATGAGCAGGAGATTATCCGCAGAGACTCCGTGGTTCATGTCCATCCTTATGGAGCGGTAACGGTCGGACAGCAGGGCGAAACGCTGGCGGAACTGGAATCTCTGGCACCGGCAGTTGTCGCTTTTTCGGATGACGGTCACGGCATTGCCAGGGAAGAGATTATGCGCCGCGCCATGGAGGTGGTTGCCGGAACCGGAAAAATTCTGGCTGACCATTGCGAGGATCTGTCATTGACGAACGGGGGCGTTATACAGGAGGGCGTATTTGCGCGGGAGCACGGCCTGAGGGGAATTTCCAAGGAAAGTGAATGGAAAGCCGTTGCGCGCGACCTGCAGCTGGCGCGGGAAACGGGGTGCCGCTTCCATGTCTGTCATGTTTCCTGCAAAGAGAGCGTCGAGCAGATTCGTGCGGCAAAAGCGGAAGGTGTGGATGTGACCTGCGAAACAGCGCCGCACTATCTTCTCCTGGATACGGAGGATCTGCAGGACGACGGCGCATTCAAGATGAATCCGCCGCTGCGGACGAAAGAGGATCGGCGTGCCCTTCTGGAAGGACTGAAAGACGGCACAATTGATATGATCGCGACGGATCACGCCCCCCACAGTGCGGAAGAGAAGTCCAAAGGGCTGCGGGATTCCGCTTTCGGGATTACCGGGCTGGAAACGGCGTTCTCCGTATTGTATACCCGGCTGGTGGAGGAAAAGATACTTACGCTTCCGCAACTGATTGATCGGATGGCGATCCGGCCGCGGGAACGGTTCGGGCTGTCCCTGGGAAAATCCTTTACGATCTGGAACCTCCGGGCCGAGCGGACGATTGATCCGGAAAGCTTCTTCTCCCTGGGCCATTGCACGCCGTTTGCAGGCTGGAAAGTGCATGGGCGCTGCTGTCTTACAGTCTGCGACGGCCGGATTATGTACCGGCACGCCTGAAACGAAATTCCTCCCGCAGTGCCCGAACTGTGCGAAAGCGGGCAACGCGCCGTGCTTCCCGCAGAATCCTCCATATAAAATTCGTGCAACTGCCCGTTACTTATGATATAGTACCTTTAAATTGCAGGACACGGCCGCTGCTCGTACGGCGGAAAAAGGAGGAAACGGGATGCAGGAGGGAATCTTCACCATTGCAGAAAACCATGCCCTTACCGGAAGCATCATGCGCATGAAACTGCTTGGTGACACGGAGGCGATACAGCGTCCGGGACAGTTTGTCAATATTCGTCTGCCGGATCGATATCTGCGCCGCCCGCTTTCCGTCTGCGACGTGGACAGCATGTCCTTCAGCGTCATTTACAAGACGGTCGGCGAAGGCACCTATTATATGAGTACGCTGCAGAAAGGCCTGCGGCTGGATATCCTGACCGGGCTCGGCAACGGGTTCAATCTGGATCGTGCCGGACGCAATCCGCTTCTGATCGGCGGCGGAACCGGCGTAGCACCTTTGTATTATCTGGCGAAAGCCCTGCACCGGCGCCCGGCGCATGTTACGGCGCTGCTGGGATTTCAGAATGCGGATCAGGCGATTCTCATCAAGGAATTTGAGCAGCTGTGCGACCATGTCATTGTCACAACGGAAGACGGGAGCCTCGGACGCAGGGGCGTGGTCACCGATGTCATTCCGGAAGAATACAGTTTCTTCTATACCTGCGGTCCGGAAGCCATGATGGAGGACGTCTACGGAAAGACCGACACTGACGGCGAATTCAGCTTTGAAGCCCGCATGGGATGCGGTTTCGGTGTCTGCATGGGCTGCACAAAGCGGACGCTTCTGGGCTATAAGCGCATCTGCCGGGACGGTCCGGTCCTGGAGAAGGGAGAGCTTATATGGTAAATACTAAGATCGACCTCTGCGGCATTCCTATTGACAACCCCATTATTGCCGCATCCGGAACTTTCGGCTACGGCTATGAATTTGCGGAACTCTATGATATAAACCGGCTGGGGACCTTTTCCTTCAAGGGAACAACCCGGGAACCCCGCATCGGTAACATGCCGCCCCGGATCGCGGAGGCCTCCGCGGCGATTCTCAATTCCATCGGTCTGCAGAATCCCGGAATCGATGCCGTAATCAAGGAGGAGCTGCCGAAAATGCGGGCCGTTTTCCGCAAGCCGGTCATGGCCAATGTGTGCGGATTTTCCATTGCGGATTACCGATACCTCTGCGAGCGCCTGGATAAGTGCCCGGAAGTCGGATGGCTGGAAGTCAACATCAGCTGCCCGAATGTACATGGCGGCGGGATGGCGTTCGGCACGGATCCCCGTACGGCGGCAGCGGTGACGAAGACCGTGAAGACGGTTACGCACAAGCCGGTTATTATGAAACTCAGCCCCAATGTAACGGACATTGTGGAAATTGCCCGGACCTGCGAGGATGCGGGAGCAGACGGAATCAGCCTGATAAATACCATTCTTGCGATGCGGATCGACGTAAAAACCCGGCGGCCGGTTCTGAGCAACGGAACCGGGGGAATGTCCGGCGACGCGGTTTTCCCCATTGCACTGCGCATGGTCTATGAGGTTGCCCATGCGGTCCACATTCCGGTGATCGGCATCGGCGGCGTCAACAGCCCCGAGCGGGTCCTGGAAATGATGCTGGCGGGAGCTACGGCCGTCGAAGTCGGAACGGCCTCCCTGATTAACCCTTACGCCTGCTGGGACATCGTGCTGGGTCTTCCGGAGACCATGAGGAAGTATGGCATAGAAGATATTCGGGACATCATCGGAGGTGCGCCCCTTGCCTAAAGATGTAATTGTTGCCTGCGACTTTCCAACGGCGGAGGAAACGCTTCGTTTCCTCGACCGTTTTGATGGTCGCAGGCCTTTTGTAAAAATCGGAATGGAACTGTTCTACGCAGCCGGACCGGAAATCGTAAAGGAGCTCAGGCGCAGGCAGCACCGGATTTTTCTGGATCTGAAGCTTCATGATATTCCCAATACGGTGGGACGCACGGTGCGCGTTCTGGCGGATCTGGGCGTGGAGATGATGAATGTGCACGCCTTGGGCACGGTCCGCATGATGCGGGCAGCGCGGGAGGCGCTGGATACAGGGGGCGGCCCGCGGCCGCTTTTGATTGCGGTGACCCAGCTGACATCCATCACCCAGGAGGAAATGGAAGCAGAGCTTCTGATTTCCGCTCCGATTGAAGAGGTCGTGAAGACCTACGCGCGAAACGCCCGCGATGCGGGGCTTGACGGAGTCGTCTGCTCACCGAGGGAGGCTGCCGGGGTTCATGCCGTTTGCGGTGCGGATTTTCTGACTGTAACGCCCGGCATCCGCTTTGCGGACAGCGAAGCCGGAGATCAGCGGCGGATTATGACGCCGGCGCAGGCTCGCCGGGAAGGTTCCGACTATATTGTAGTCGGACGGCCCATTACCGGAGCTTCGGACCCGGCGGAAGCTTATACGCGCTGCTGTCGGGAATTTTTGGGAGAAGGAAGAGAGATATGACCGAAAACCTTGTGCTTGCCCGCCGGATCGCGGGTGATCTTCTGAAAATACAGGCGGTTTTTCTGCGCCCCAAGGACCCCTTTACCTGGGCGAGCGGGATTCAGAGCCCTATCTACTGCGATAACCGCCTTACCCTCACCGCGCCGGCGGTGCGCACCGATGTGGAACAGGGGCTTGCCGAACTTATCCGGAAAAACTATCCGGAAGCGCAGCTTCTCATGGGAACGTCCACAGCCGGAATCGCGCACGCGGCCATTACTGCGCATCTCCTGAATCTTCCCATGGGTTATGTTCGCTCCGGCGCCAAGGATCATGGTCGAAAAAACCGGATTGAGGGTAGTCTCCATCCGGGGGAGAAGACGGTCGTTGTGGAGGATCTGATTTCCACCGGCGGCAGTGCCCTGGACACCGTGGAAGCCCTGCGGGAAGCCGGCGCCGACGTACGGGGCATCGTATGCATTTTCACATACGGCATGCGCCGCGGCGTGCAGCGTCTGGAGGAAGCACAGACGCCCTGGGTGAGCCTGACGGATTTCGATACCGTTGTACAGGTCGCGGAAGAGCAGGGCTATATTCAGCCGGAGGATCGGGAAATTCTTCAGGCCTTCCGGCAGCAGGTACTGGACCGATAGAAAAAGGAGGCTCCATGGTACGCAGCGTTATCAATATTTTGGATCTTTCCGTGGAAGAAATACAGGACCTGATTCAAACCGCCTGTGACATTATTGACCATCCGAGAGATTACGATCAGCTCTGCCGGGGAAAAAAGCTGGCAACGCTGTTCTATGAACCCTCCACCCGGACCCGCCTCAGCTTTGAGGCAGCCATGTACGAACTGGGGGGCAATGTTCTGGGATTTTCCTCCGGGCAGAACTCCTCCGCCTCCAAGGGGGAGAGCGTTGCGGACACGGCCCGTACGGTCAGCTGCTACGCGGATATCATCGCCATGCGGCATCCCAAGGAGGGCGCTCCGTATGTTGCAAGCCTGCATTCTACGGTTCCGGTCATCAACGCCGGCGACGGCGGGCACAATCATCCGACCCAGACGCTGGCGGATCTGCTGACGATCTACCGGGAGAAGGGAAGCTTCAACAACCTGACGGTCGGGTTCTGCGGCGACTTGAAATTCGGCCGGACTGTCCACTCGCTGATCGCCGCGCTCAGCAGGCAGGCGGGGCTGCGCGTCGTTCTTATTTCCCCGGTGGAACTGAAACTTCCGAGCTATGTGAAAAAGGATATCCTCAAGGCGCAGAATATTCCCTACGAACAGACAACGGACCTGCAGGCAGCCCTTCCGGAGCTGGACATTCTCTATATGACCCGTGTGCAGAGAGAGCGCTTTTTTAACGAGGAAGACTACCTGCGGCTCAAGGACAGCTACATTCTTACGCCGGGAAAACTGAAAAACGCCCGCCCGGACCTCTGCATCATGCATCCGCTGCCCCGTGTCAATGAGATCAGCGTCGCGATTGACTCCGATCCCCGCGCCTGCTATTTCAAGCAGGTTCTGAACGGAAAATACATGCGCATGGCCCTGATACTGAAACTTCTGCGGGAGGCAGGAACCCTATGAATATCGACGCAATTTTCAACGGAATCGTAATCGACCACATTACCGCCGGCCGCGGCATGCGGCTTTACGATCTCCTGGGACTGGATAAACTGGACTGCTCGGTGGCCATTATTAAAAATGTCGTCAGCAGCAAAATGGGCCGGAAGGACATCATCAAGATTGACGCAGACATCCCCATCAACTTTGACGCAATCGGCTATGTGGATCCGGACGCGACCATCAATATCATCCGAAACGGCGTGTTGGTGGAAAAGAAGACTGTCGGCCTGCCGGAAACGCTGACGAATGTCATCTACTGTAAAAACCCCCGCTGCATTACGTCCGTGGAGCAGGAGCTGGATCATGTATTTAAGCTGACCGACCGGAAAAACAAAATTTACCGCTGCATCTATTGTGAGACCAAAGCGACGGCGTAATAAATTAGAAATTAACGCAAATACGCAGATGGAAAAGCCGCCTGCCGGGCCTTGAAGGCCCGACAGACGGTTTTTCTTGTCTGCCGCCGGATCCGGCGCGTCAGGATCCACGGGATGTCCGGCCTGTTTCCTTGTACTCCCGGATCATGCGGTGAAGAATCCGCACATCGTCTGCCGTCAGCGACTCAGCGGCGTCCGGTTCCGTGCGGAAGAATTCCGCCGTGGTGATCTGCAGCGCTTCGCAGATGCGCTCGATTGTATCCACGGAAAGCTGGTTTCCCCGCCGCCGGGCGGAAGTGAGAGTGGAGCGGTTCATGCCGCACATGCGGCTGAGTTTCGAAAGGGTCAGGCCCCGAACCTGGGCCAGTTCCTCCGCGCGCTTGAATGTATCCAAAGTCTGACGCCTGCTGCTCAAAATAGGATTAAATATACTTATCCACATCGAGATGATTTCCTGCGATCTTACGATCGGCAGCAGCTGCTTCATCGTGTATGCTTCTGCAATCTGTAAACAGATATCCTGCTTGCCAGGTTTGCACACTTCCCAGCCGTTAATTCCCGACCAGCCATCGGTACACACTTGCGGCCGCATTTTTGTTATGCGATTTCGCAAGTCGGAGCGTCTTTCAAATTCAGCACCGCATGGAGCTCGCGGTCTTCCATATAACCGCAGTTCCATTTGTAAATCCTATCCGAAAGCGTCAAGTCTTTCGTGATCATTCCGCCATGGCGGCATAGTTCAGAATACGGATACCCTCTGTCCGCCACGCTGCGTTCGATTCCTTTTTCGTGACATTTTGGCTGGAGCTTTATTCTGAACTCATAGAATTTCTGCAAGGCGACAGCTTTTGAAAGATGCCTGTTCTTCCTCATCCCGGATACATTCAAATCCTCAACCGTTATATATGAAGGCTTGACTTTCACGATCTCCGCGATTGTTTCACTGATATAATCAGTACGGACAGTATCCAGCTCAGGAGGAAGCCTTTGTACCTTAAGCGCTTGTTTCTGTATATTTGATCTCTAAGCAGTTTCTCCTTTCTTTAAATTTTTGTATTTGCGGGAAAGACATCTCTGCTCTCGGCAAAGCCGCTTTTCGAGCTTTACTATTTTTCCCGGCTTGCTGATGTTTTTGTGCCTATGCCTTTGAATTGAAGAGAAGGCCCGTAAGTAGAATAGCGTCTGTTAGTGAGGCTGCGGTATGCATTCAGGATTCCTTCTCGGCCGAACTCCGGATCAGTGCCCCAGGACTCGGCCTACAATCCGGAATTCCGCTTCCGGTGAAACCGGGCGCGGCGGATAGGCGGGGTTATAGGAGACAAGAACCGGCTGCCGGTGCAGACTGCCATCCATATCGCGGTAGAATTCCTCCTCTTCGGGCTCCGGCATGCGCTGACCCAGCATCTTGATATAGCCTTCCCCGTCATAGACAAAAATGCCTACTTCGCCGCATTCCAGAACGGAGCATCGCTGCACCCAGACGATCTGCCCGTCGCTGTAGACCGGCTCCATGCTGTCGCCGGAAACCCGCAGGGCGAAATCCGCTTCCGGCGGCACCGTATTGCGGGGAAAGGACCGGGACTCAAAGCTGCCCTCGTCCAGAAAGGCGCCGGAGCCGGCGGAAGCGGCCAGCGTACTGAAGGGCATTTCAATGTATTCCACATAGTCGGCCGTACCGTGCTCCCGGAGCGCGTACTTTCCGGTATCAAGAAGATCCTGCCGGTAGGCGCGGAGCTTCCGCAGCCCTTCCTCGTTCAGGGCCGGCCGGGCCGCCTCCAGCAGAGAGGGGACCAGTTCCTCCATTTCCAGGGCTCCGCACAGAGCAATCAGCTGATAGGCGCCGGGCACCGTAGCGCCCTGTTCCCATTTGCTGATGCCGCCGGCCTGCACCGCAACGCCGTAGCCGGCCAGCCGCCGGCTGGTCTCCCGCAGGCTCAGCCCCAGCTTTCTGCGCTGCCGGGCGATCTTTTTCCCAAGCAGATTCTCTTCCCGGGCCGCTCCGGCCTGAAAGCGGTCCGGCGTCCGGGCCGCAGGGGGCCTTTCCGGAATTCTTTTTTCCGCCATAATGAAACCGTCCTTTCTATCCCGCGGATCCAGGGGGACTGTGCAAATTTGCTTTACGGGTACAGTTTATATCTTAATAAGAGAAAAATCAAGGACAAAACAGGAAAAATATATTAAATGGCGACAAATGCGACGTTGACATCTCCAAATAAGAGAACTCATAATAGGGAGGACAGCAGACCGGAGAAGGAGGGAAACGCGTGGATCGGGTGATTCTGCACTCGGATATGAACAGCTGCTACGCCAGCATTGAGATTCTGCACCATCCGCAGCTGCGGAATCGGCCGGTCGCGGTCGGCGGCGATCCGGAATCCCGGCACGGAATTGTACTGGCCAAAAACCCTTTGGCCAAGGCGGCGGGCGTCAAGACCGGCATGGCCCTCTGGGAGGCACGGCAGTGCTGCCCGGAGATTGTGTTTGTACCGCCTCATTACGATCAGTACCTCCGGTTTTCCCGTCTGACGCGGGAAATCTACGCGGACTACACCGATCACTGCGAACCGTTCGGAATTGATGAGGCCTGGCTGGACGTCACGGACTGCGTCGGCGCCGGCAGCGGCCGGGCGGTCGCCGAGGAAATTCGGCGGCGCATCCGGCAGGAACTGGGCGTGACGGTGAGCGTGGGCGTAAGCTGGAACAAGATTTACGCCAAGTTCGGATCGGACTACCGCAAGCCGGACGCCGTGACCTGCATAACCCGGGACAACTACCGGGACATCGTCTGGAAGGCGCCGGCCGAGGACCTGCTTTTTGTCGGCCGGGCGACAAAACGGAAGCTTCTGCACTACGGAATTTCGACCATCGGCGAGCTGGCCGAGGCCGATCCGGATTTCCTGCGGGCGACGTTTGGAAAGGTGGGGCAGATCTTGAAGGTTTTCGCTTCCGGGGAAGACGCGACGCCGGTGGCGCCGACAGGGCAGCGGGCGCCCATCAAGAGTATCGGAAACGGGACGACGACGCCCCGCGATCTGGTGGATCGGGAGGATGTCCGGGCGGTGGTGCTTCTCCTTTCGGAGAGCGTGTCGGCCCGGCTGCGGGACAACGGATTTCGCTGCCGTACGGTGGAGCTCAGCATCCGGGACAAGGACCTGTGCGGGTTTACGCGGCAGACGCGCCTGCCGCGTCCGACAGACATTACGGAGGAGATTGCGGGAGCTGCACTGGCGCTTTTCGCGGAGAATTATTCCTGGCAGCGGCCGGTCCGGAGCCTCACCGTGCGGGGCAGCATCCTGGAATCAGCGGCGCTGCCGGATCAGCCGGATCTGCTGACCGACGAAAACCGGCGGCAGAAGCGGGAAAAGCTGGATCGGACACTGGATCGCATCCGGCGCCAGTACGGCTATGGAAGCATTCAGCGCGGACCGGTTCTGCTGCGCCCGGACCTGGCGGGACTTGACGCCCGGTCGGAGAACATTATCCACCCCATGGGCTATTTTCAGAATGGAAACCATGCCCTGACCGGAGACGGGCGGCGGTGAAAGGAGCGATGAACCGTGGAACTGTGCGACACGCCGGAAAAGCAGTATGTGGAGGTAGGCGCGGAATTTACTGCGGACGGAAGCATGCGGCCGCTGTGGATCCGCTGGACGGACGGAAGGAAATACGAAATCGACCGCATCAGTGACTGCCGGCGGGCGGCCAGTCTTCGGGCGGGCGGCGCCGGGCTGCGATACACCTGCCGCATTCAGGGTCAGACCCGGTTTCTGTTCTATGAGGAGAATTATCGATGGTTTGTAACGAAGACGCCGGACTGACGGCCGGGCGCTGGCACTGCGATACGCCGGCAGGCCGGGAGGAACTGGCCGCCTGCCTTGTGCGGGATTACCGGCAGGCCTGCGGCGATGACCGGCGCACCCGCGTCGATATGGACGGTCTCATCCGGGACTATCTCCGGCTGCCGCTGCTGTATGTCCGGTTTGCGGACCAGGAGGTTCTGGGCTTCCTTTCGGACGGACGCAGGACGCTTGCCATCCGGCAGAGCGGACGGATCCGAACGGCTGTGTTTCCACGGTGTGCGGTAGTGATCAGCGCGGAACTGCACGCCGGAGGACACGCGGGGCGGGAAAACTTTACCAAAGCCCATGAAGTAGCGCATTATCTGCGCATCCGCACCGGCGCCGCGCCGGCGGCGGCCAATTGGCTCCGTCTCCGGAAAGGCGGCTCCGCCTCAGAGGCGATTCTCACCCGGGAGGAGCGCATGGCCGATCATCTGGCGGCGGCGCTGCTGATGCCGCGGGATACCGTGGAGGCGGTCCTGCAGCTTTACGGAGGCCTGGCGGCCGTTTGCGGCAATCCGGAGACACTGCGGCAGACAGTCGGCCGTCTGGGAGTCAGCCGGACGGCTTTCCTCCGGCGGCTGAAAGAACTGTTCCTCCTTCCGGGCGGGGGTGCGGTGATTCCGGAAGAAAAAAGGAAAACAGGGAGGAATCCATGAAAAGGAGAGAAACAGACAGTCTGCGGCAGCCGGAGCTTCCGGCCGGTACGGAGGAGCGGCTGCGGCGATCGAAGCAGGAGGTAGAGGGACTGAAGTCCCGAGTCGTCCGCTGCCCGGTCTGCGGATTTAAATGCGCCCTGGTCTACAGTGATATCCGGGGCCACATGAACCTTTACTGCCGCAAGTGCAAAAAGGAATTTCCGGCGAATCTCAGCTATTTTCGCCGGACGCGGGCCAGACGGGCAGCTCCTGTCTCCTGCGGAAGAGAGACAGACAGATAGACAGCAGAAAAACAGACTTTTATTCGAGTAAGCGGAGCCCGTCGGAAGATGGGACTGCCAGGCACCGTACGAAGCCGGAAGCGAGAAACTCGCCCGGAACGGACGGTGCCTTTTCCGCTTCTGCGGTTCCGCACGCTTCCCGCGGCTCCGGGAAAGGAAAACCATGGAACAATTTGTATCGTTCGGAAGCCTTCGGGCAATGACGGAGGCCACGACGGGAAAGAAAACACCGCGCCCCTGCGAGCTTCGCAGAAACGGGGGAATCCCGCTCCTGTACCGCACGCTCTCCCCGGACGGCTATGTGGAGGCCTATGCGGGCGGCTTCGCCCTATACTGCAACGGGCAGCACCGTGCCGTCCTGCGCATCGACGCCTGCCGGCAGTATGTGTATGAATTCACGGACGGACGGCAGGTTCTGGATCTGCAGGCCTTGGAGAAGATGGAATGGCCGATTCCCCTGGTTCTTATCGGAGAAGACCGCATTCAGCGCTTTCGTGGCCAGAAATATGCGGGAAGGGAAACGCCGCTTTCCGACACGGAGGAGGGGCTGCCGGTTTACACGGAGGATTTTCTGCAGAAGATCCGGATTCAGCAGACTCTGGAAAACTGCGGAAAGCTCAGCCGTACGCTCCTGATTCTCCGCTATCGGCAGGGGCTGTCGCTGCAGGAAATTGCCAGGCGGTACGCCATCCGCCCGGACCGTGCGTCACGGGCGATCCGACGCGCACGGCGGGAGTTTCAGGAGAAGCTGCATACTCGGGAATAGAAAATGCACTCGATTGCATGCATCAGTTTCGCAATGCGGAAGAAAAATCAGCGACAGTACCGGAAAAGAGACTATAATTATGTGCAGTCTGCCGAAAGAAGCGATTGCCGGTGCTCACACTGCGGTTTTTCGGCAGCCGGCGGGCTATGTAATGAGGACCTTTTTCGGCTGCCGATCGCCTGCGGAAAATCGGGCAGAAACCCGCACTTTACACGGTGCTTACCGCAATTTTATGAAAACCGTATTGCATTTTTATTTTATTTCCCTTACACTGTTTATGAGCAAATAGCCGCGGATCAGGGTCCGCGGATGAATCTAAAGCAAAGAAAAGGATAAGAAGAAATGAAGAAAAGAATCATAGCCATTGCACTTGCCCTGGTGCTGATTGTCGCCCTGTCGGCCTGCACCTCGGACACGGATGCAATCAAAACACTGGTGCAGGGCAACATTGATGCCATTTATCTGGGGCAGTTTGACCAGGATTATATGGAAGTGACCGGGGAAACGGAAGAGTCCTTACAGCAGGATTATGAAGACGGCCTGGATGTGGAAGCGGAATATTTCTGTTCCTACTTTAATATTTTGGATTCCAGCGTCGGAGAAACCTACGAAGACGTTCCCTCAGACATAAAGCAGCAGATTGTTGATTTGTACAAGGAAATCTACTCCTATTCAAAATTCACCATCGGGGAAATTGCTGCTACGCAGGATGGCAACTACACGGTACAGGTGACGGTAAGCCCCATCAACGTCATAAAGCTGGCGGTGGATGCCGTAGATTCGGGCGAAGAGAATCCGTATACCACGTTTGTCGAGTCTTCGTCCACCATGGACTTCGAAGCCATGACCGATGCGCAGTACTCGGAATATGTCAAAAACTATGCCCAGGCCTGCATTGACCTCGTGAAGGCGCAGATCCCGAAACTCGGCTACGAGGAAGACAAGACGCAGAGCCTGCAGGTCCAGAAGGGAAGCGATGGCTTGTACAGCATCAATTCCGATGACTGGAGCGTCTTCGATTCCTACGTGATCGATTATCCCGTCTAAGCTTCCTGAAGCCCGAAAACAGCATATACAGCGGTCCGGATTCCCGGACCGCTTTTTTTCCGCCGGACGGCGGCGGAGGGAGCACGCGGCACTGCCAATTCCTTTACATAAAAAAATGTCGTAAGTTCAACAAATAGATGCAAATTAAAAAAGAGCGTCCGAAATGGGCGCAAAAGCGCTCTGCTGTTGAAAAAACTGTGGAAACAGTGGAAAACACGGCTCGGTCTGCTTTCCTATGAGTTGACATAACAGGATAAATCGGAGGAAAAGAAACTAAAAGTGGTGAAACAGGACCGATGTGAACCGCAAAAACGCGCAAAGGTGGTGGCATAAGGAATATATTACACAGAATTGAGGAAAATCGGAAACGGGATGAGAACGAACCGACGGAAAAGTCAGAAAGAGAGGAAATTGTTGCGGAAAACAGGATATATCATTCGCAGGCCGGCCGCATTGGTGCTGGCTTTTTTCATGCTTCTGGGCGCCTTGGCCGGCACGGCGGCAGCTGCCGAGCCGACGGACGGATTTCAGCTGACGCAGGGGGAGGGGAACCTGGGCGGTGCCTATGAATTCCACGCCTATTCCGACAGCGCCTCGGGGGGCGCAGTCTACTGCCTGGATATCTGGAAGTCGATTAAACCGGTGCCCATGAAGGGATGCGGCCGGCTTATCGATCAGGACGTTTCAGGCGCGGATGTCCGCGCCATGGCTTACGTGCTCTACCACGGATACCACCCCGGGGTCGGTTCCATTGCGGGCTTTGCCGGAACGGAAAGTCAGCTTTACGAGCTTACGCAGTGCGCCCTCTGGACGCTTACAGCGGCAGCGGAAGGCGGCACGTACGATCTGAAGGAGATGCGCTACTGCTCGGATCATATTTCCCTTCCTGCGGAACAGGAAGCGTGCAGCCGGCTTGTGGATCGGGCCCTTGCATTTTCTGCCGGCAATCCAAACACCGATGCGCCGGAACTGGAGCGCACATTTGTCTACGCTGCGGCAAACGATCCGGAGCAGGCCTATCAGCGCATGGCCGAGGCATTTCCCGTTCGGGGAGACTTCTCCCTGCATAAAACGGATTCCGAAACGGGATCGGCCATGGCGGGCGTGCACTTTCGTCTGACGCGAAGTGCTACCGGCGAAAGCGTGGAATTTGCGACCGACGCGGAAGGAAACTACAGTTCCGCGTCGAATTACCGTTCCCACAGCGCCCCGGACGGCCTTTGGATCGGATCGGAGGACGACCCCTCGGATGCCTGGGGAGCGCTGCCGCCGGGGGAATATACGCTGGAGGAACTGCCGACGGCGGGTGTCAATGACGGCTACGAACTGTACCGGGGAAGTTTCCGCATCGCGGCGGAACAGACGCAGGTGGAGCTTTCCGTCGTAAACCGCAGAACGCCTGCACTGCAGACGGCGCTGCACGGCGCCGGCGGGGAAAAATATATTTTCGCAGGTCCCGATACGGAACTTACGGACACCGTCCGCTGCGTCGGTCTTGACGACTGCATCGGAATGGAGCTTCGGCTGTGCGGGCAGCTTTACGATTCCGAGTCGGGCGCACTGCTGAGCGAAGCCGAAACGGTCTTTACCCCGGAGGCGGGAACGGGAACCGTAGAGCAGAGCTTCCGACTTGACGCTTCCAAACTTTCCGGTCGCAGCGTGACGGCCGTGGAAAGCCTCTACTGCGGACAGAATAAGATCGCAGAGCATCGGGATTTTTCCGACGCAGCCCAGACGGTGCAGTTTCCGTCGCTTCACACGACAGCGTCCGACGCTGCGTCCGGGAGCCGCCTTGTCTGCGGAGCCGGTTCCATTCAGCTGACGGATACGGTCCTCTGCAGGAATCTGGAACCAGGAAAGACCTACACCCTGACGGCGGCACTGATGGACGTCGAGACCGGAGAACCCATTCGTGACGCGGAAGGGAAAGCCGTGCAGGCCGAGCGGGAAGTGACCTGCCCCGACGACAGCACGGAATGCACAGCGGAGGTTCTGCTCCGATTTGAGGCGGCCGCAGATCTGCCCGGAAAGACTGCCGTGATTTTTGAAGGGCTTACAGCGGACGGTGTTTTGTATGCCTCGGAAGCCGATCTGCAGGAAGCAGAGCAGACCGTCCGGTTTCCGGGTCTCCGATCTTCGGCCGCGGATCGTTCCGACGGCGACCGTATTCTGCCGGCCTCCGGCACGGTTTGCATTCAGGAAACCGTATACTACGCGAACCTGGAGCCCGGTGCGTCGTATACGCTGGAAACGCAGCTTACGGACAGCCGTACCGGAGAGGAGATCCGCCTCGCGGACGGAACCTTTGCCGTGAAGCGGACGTTTTCTCCGGAAGCTTCGGAGGGATCGATGGAAATCCTCCTTCCTGCCGCTGCGGAAGCGCTGCCGGATACGGTGCTTGTTACGGACCGGCTTTACGATGCCGGCGGCCGCTGCCTTGCCGTGCATGCGGAGGCAGCAAACTCCGATCAGACCCTGCGAAAAGAAAGCGGAACTCCGCCGGACACAGGCGATGAGAGCGGCCGGGGGCGGGCGCTGACATTCGGATGCACAGCGCTCGCCGCAGGCGTTTTCCTGTTCTTTGCGGCACGGAAGAAACACGCCGCCGACTCAGCGGAAGCGTCCGAGGGGGAACTGCGGCCGTCCGGGAAAAAAATACCTCGCCCCGTTGACAGCACCGAAGGAAAGGACTAAGATGAAAGACGACAAGGGGAGCTCGGAAGGGCTGAGAGGAAGCATGGCTTCGACCTTTACCTGATCTGGATAATGCCAGCGTAGGAAAGAAGCGTTTCACACCGCCCCCTTGGGCGGTTTTTCCTTTCCCCTGTACAATTCCATAACTTCCGCAGCGGCGCTTCGGCGCAGCGCATGGAGGGGGAGCGCCCTGCGTGCGGCGAGGGAAGGATTCAGCGATGGGAGACCATGTTCTGGCCTGAGAGGAAACCAGCAAGTTTCGACCGGCATTCAAAGGGCCTGTGTGCCCGGAATGGACCGGAAGGTGCGCTGAAGCGAAGCCAACCGGCCCAGAAGGAGGTTGGTTTTTTATGGATAATCCGGCAAAGAATACCGCGGCGCCGATCGAGGCGCCGGCAGAAACCCTTCGGACGGAACATCGGTTCGGCGTGCGCCGACTGACGCTGACCGCAATGTTCACAGCCCTCGCGTTTGTTCTGAGTACCTTTGTGTACTTTCCGCACATGGCCCCATTCCAGCATTTCGTAGATGTGCTGGCGGAAGTCTTCGTCGGTCCCTGGTACGCCTTCGCGGCGGCGCTGATGACCGGCCTGCTGCGCATGGCCTGCGGGCGGGACATCGGATGTGTTGTCGGCGCCATATTCGGCCCGATCATCGGCGGGCTATGGTACAGAAAAACACACAAGTTCTGGTCCGCCTGGGCTGGGGAGGTCATCGGTACCGGCTTTGTCGGGGCGATGACAGCCTATCCGCTGTTCAAGACATTCTACGGTCTGGACGCGCAGTCACCGTTTTACTATGTGCCGTTCTATACCCCGTCCGCGGCCGTGGGAGCTGCCCTGGGCGTTGCGGTGCTTGCCGGTCTGAAGAAAGCCGGCGTTTTCGAGAAACTCTGGCATCAGGTCAATCCCTGAAGCAGAAAAAATCTTTATCCCGCGGCTTCGGCCGCGGGTTTTCTTAGTATGACGGGCATGCCGTCAGTCTGTGGTGAAAATCCACAAGGGGCGTAGTTGCCGACGAACCCCATAGCAACTCCCAAGGTTTGCACCGTGAGGGGCAGGCGAGAGGAAGGGATAGCGAAATCGTAACCTGACGAACAGGAACCTGATACAAGGCGCGCTTGGCGGATGAGCTGGCTAAGGACAGCAAAGTCCCAAAGGCAACCGTAACCCAAGGGCGTAAATCAGGCAGGCAGACGAGGAAAGACTGA
>OMTF01000037.1 GCA_900313925.1 uncultured Eubacteriales bacterium
GCCATGGCCGGAAACCATTGATATCCCTACGCTTTTCGCGTTTTGCTCATGGCTGTAAAATATAGAAAGAGTAGGTGTTTGGAATGATTTCAACAAAAGGAAGATATGCACTTCGTATGATGGTAGATTTGGCACAACATCAAGGGGAAGGTTATATTTCATTGAAAGATATTGCTGCCAGACAAGATATATCAAAAAAATATCTTGAACAGATCATACCGATTTTGAATCGAGCCGGTTTGCTTAATGCATCACGCGGATTTGCAGGTGGATACCAATTGATTAAACCTCCAAAGGACTACACAGTTGGCGAGATTATTCGTGCTACTGAAGGAAACTTAGCACCAGTTACCTGCCTTGAAAGGAATACCAATATCTGTCCCAGATGTTCTGAATGTACAACGCTTTTCGTGTGGGAAGGTTTACAAAAATTAGAAAACGAATATTTAGACAACATTACTTTGCAGGATATTTTGGACAAGCACGAGAAAGAATCCGGAACAAACTATATCATATAAAGAGATATGGGGGACAAACTATTGCCCCCATATATTTTTTCTGCAATTCCTACTATACCTATTGACGAAATAGGTATTGTAGGATATAATGACAGTATCGAGATTATGGAAGCATTTTGAAAGGAAAAATAATTATGTCTAACATATATACATCCGCCGATCAGCTTATCGGAAAAACTCCTCTTCTGGAGCTCACTCATATTGAAAAAGAATTAGGTCTCAAAGCAAAAATCGTAGCTAAGCTTGAATACTTTAATCCCGCCGGGTCCGTCAAGGACAGAATTGCCAAGGCAATGATCGATGAGGCCGAAGCATCCGGAAAACTCAAAGAGGGCTCGGTTATCATTGAACCGACTTCGGGCAATACTGGCATTGGTCTTGCGTCCGTTGCCGCTGCACGTGGTTATCGTATTATTCTGACAATGCCCGAAACCATGTCGGTGGAACGTCGTCAGCTCATTAAAGCATACGGCGCAGAAATCGTACTCACTGAAAGCACAAAAGGTATGAAGGGTGCTATTGCAAAGGCAAACGAGCTTGCCGAAGAAATTCCGAACAGCTTCATTCCCGGTCAGTTTGTGAACCCTGCCAATCCTACTGCACACCGCGAACATACCGGCCCTGAAATCTATGAAGATACCGACGGAAAGGTTGATATTTTTGTTGCCGGTGTAGGCACAGGTGGAACGGTAACCGGTGTTGGTGAATATTTGAAATCAAGAAATCCGGATGTTAAGGTCATAGCCGTCGAACCAGCCACTTCTGCAGTACTTTCCACAGGTGTTCCGGGACCGCATAAAATCCAGGGTATCGGTGCAGGATTCGTTCCGGATGTACTGAATACCGGTGTATATGATGAAATCATTCCGGTTTCCAATGAAGATGCTTTTGCTACCGGAAAGAAAATCGGAAAGAACGAGGGTGTTTTGGTAGGCATTTCATCAGGTGCTGCTGTGTTTGCGGCAATTGAACTTGCCAAACGTCCGGAAAACGAAGGCAAAACAATAGTTGTTCTTCTTCCTGATAACGGTGACAGATATCTTTCCACTCCCTTGTTCGCTGATTGATAACCGTCCGGGATCCGGAAATTAGGGTGCCGGATTTTTTGATAAAATAGTAAAAATGATAGGAGTAATATATGATATACGTTGATAATGCAGCAACAACAAAATTAAGTAAAACAGCGCTGAATGCTATGATGCCGTATTTGACTGAGAATTACGGCAACCCTTCCAGTTTACACACCATAGGACAAGCTGCAGCCGAAGCGTTGCAGAAATCCCGTGAAGCAGTTGCAGAATGTCTCGGCTGTTCTCCCAAAGAGATTTATTTCACGTCAGGAGGCAGTGAAGCGGATAACCAGGCAATTATCTCTGCCGCCGCTCTCGGAGAGAAAAAGGGCAAAAAGCACATCATTTCCACTGCTTTTGAGCACCACGCTGTATTGCATACGCTGAAGAAACTTGAAAAGCAAGGGTTTGATATTGAACTGTTACCTGTCGGAAGTCTTGGAAGCATCACCGCAAAGCAGGTTGAAGATGCCATCCGTCCCGATACCTGCCTTGTGACAACTATGTTTGCCAATAACGAAATAGGTTCTGTGCTTCCCGTTGCTGAGATAGGTGCTGTATGCCGTAAAAACGGTATTCTCTTTCATACCGATGCCGTTCAGGCGGTTGGACACATCGAGGTTGATGTGAAGAAACAGAATATCGATATGCTTTCACTTTCGGCACATAAATTCCACGGTCCAAAAGGAATCGGCGTTTTGTATGCTAAACTCGGTATCGGACTGACAAATATCATTGAAGGCGGTGCTCAGGAGCGCGGAAAGCGAGCTGGTACCGAGAATATACCTGCAATTGTCGGTATGGCTGCGGCACTGAAAAATGCAACTGACCACCTAAATGAAAATGCAGCAAGGATGAAAGCACTCAGAGACAAACTTATTGAGGGGTTATCTAAGATTCCCCACAGTATTCTCAACGGAGATCCCGTAAACAGACTTCCCGGAAACATTAATTTTTGCTTTGAGGGGATTGAAGGCGAAAGTTTACTTTTGCTTCTGGATGCAAAAGGTATCTGTGCATCGTCGGGAAGTGCCTGTACTTCAGGTTCTCTCGACCCTTCCCACGTATTGCTCGCCATAGGAAGACCGCATGAAGTGGCGCACGGTTCCCTCCGCTTATCCTTATGTGAAGAAAACACAGAGGAAGAAATTGATACGATTCTAGAGGAGGTTCCGAAAGTAGTAGAGTATTTGCGCAATATGAGTCCGATGTGGAAGAACTTGATTTCAGGTAAGAAAGAATTCATTTTATAAGGAGAAATAACATGGCTTTATATACAGAAACAGTAATGGATCACTTTACGAATCCGAGAAACGTCGGTGAAATAGAAAATGCCAACGGCATAGGCGAGGTCGGCAATGCAAAGTGCGGAGATATTATGAAAATGTATCTTAAAATCGAAAACAACGTCATTACCGATGTAAAATTTGAAACCTTCGGTTGCGGCAGCGCAATAGCATCTTCTTCTATGGCTACCGAAATGATAAAGGGTAAAACCGTTGAAGAAGCGCTTAACGTTACCAATAAGCAGGTTGTTGATGCTCTGGGCGGTTTACCTGCGCACAAGCTTCACTGCTCGGTGCTTGCAGAAGAATCTATTAAATCGGCAGTCAAGGATTATTATGATAAGAATGGAATTGAATATGATCACAGTAAGTTTCCGTGCGACCACAACTGTGAAGCGTGTCATATGGTATGAGCAAAAAAGTATTAGTTGCGATGAGCGGCGGCGTTGATTCTTCTGTCGCCGCTTTTTTGCTGAAAAAACAAGGATATGAGTGCATCGGATGCACAATGAAACTCTATGATAACAAAGACATCGGGATTTCAAAGGGGCATACCTGCTGTTCGCTTTCCGATGTTGAAGACGCCCGTAGCGTAGCGTATCGGTTAGGTATTCCTTACTATGTTTTTAATTATTCAGATGACTTTCGCCGAAAGGTAATTGATAAGTTTGTCAGTGAATATCTTTGCGGAAGAACTCCGAATCCGTGTATTGACTGTAATCGATATATGAAATTTGATTTGCTGTATAATAAAGCCAAAATACTTGGATGCGATTACATCGCTACCGGTCACTATGCAATAATCAAAGAGATCAATGGTCAATATGAGTTACACAAAGGCGCGGATGCTTCAAAAGACCAAGGATATGTCTTGTACCGGCTTACACAAGAGCAACTGGCACATACACTTTTTCCCTTGGGACAGTTATCCAAAAAGGAAGTTCGTGAGATAGCGGAAGAGAACGGCTTTTTGAATGCTCATAAACCGGACAGTCAGGACATCTGCTTTGTCCCCGATGGTGATTATGGCAGTTTTTTGGAACGCTATACCGGTAAATGCTATGCACCTGGTGTATTTTTGGATACAGCGGGAAACGTCCTCGGTATCCATAACGGAACTGTGCGCTATACTATAGGTCAGAGAAAAGGCCTTGGAATCGCCTTAGGAAAGCCAATGTATGTCAAGACAATCAATATAAAAGAGAATGCGGTGACACTTTGTGAAGATCACGACTTGTATTCAGATTCATTGACTGCCACCGAATTCAATTGGATCAGCGGTAAGGTACCGACTACAGATATTAAGTGTCAGGCAAAAATACGGTATCGGCAGCAGGAACAGCCGGCTATTGCATATCCTATGTCTGATGGCACGGTGAATGTCATTTTTGAACATCCACAGAGAGCGATTACGCCCGGTCAGGCAGTTGTTCTGTACGATGGTGATATTGTTCTCGGCGGAGGCAGGATTGTATAAAAGGTATGATATAAGGAGGGAGAGACATGGCTTCAGTTGCTGCAGTATGTATCAGTGAAAAAAAGGGAGTGATGAAACATCCCGTAGAATATATTGATGTAAAGCAAAGACATGGCATTCTAGGGGACGCCCATGCCGGAGACTGGCACAGGCAGATTAGTCTTCTTGCCTCAGAAAGTGTAGATAAGATGAAAGCGGTATTTCCAAATATTCCGATAGGTGCCTTTGCGGAAAATATCCTCACGGAAGGAATCGAAGTAGCGGCACTTCCCATGGGAACACGGCTCATTGTTGGCAATGCAATACTTGAAATTACTCAGATTGGCAAAGAATGCCATAAAGAATGTGCAATCCGAAAGCAGGTCGGTGATTGTGTTATGCCAAGAGAGGGTGCATTTGCTATTGTGTTGAAAGAGGGAACAATCAAAAAGGGCCACGAAATCCGTATACTAAGCTCAGACGAGTGGAACTGTATATAAGTCAAAACCACCGGCTAAGCCGGTGGCTTGGGACGCCCTGGAAGGGCATAGTGAGTCTATCCCCAAAATTGTGTAAACCTCTATGAAGGTGTAGAATAGAAGCACCGTCATGGAGGTTTTACTATGTCAAGGAAAAATCGCCCCCCGAAGAGAATGAGCGCAGAGCCAAAATCCGTGAGCTGCTGCAGATAGGCGGCATCAACAGTATGGACGACATCCAGAATCTGTTCAAGGAAACGATCGCCGAGTTCATGGCGAGCGGTCTGGACGCAGAACTGGATGACGAGCTGGGCTTATTTTCATCAAAAATGTACTTGTCCATATTCAAAATCCTCCGTATAATTAGTTCGCGTATACGTCACAGATTCCTGGCTGCCGCATGTTGTTATATTGTTTTACCAGATTTTCCTTCCCTTGCCTTTGCCCTTATGAGGCATCAAGGGCAAGGGTAACACCATGTGAAACCGTATAACGGCAACGGGTGAGCAAACTGCGAAAAATCCTTTGTTTTCAAGGATTTTGGAGGATTTTATTAACGGCTTATAACAGCCGCTAACAGGTTAAGATTTCGATAGATTCAAATCCACATTTTCCGATTCCAGCATATCCAAAGCTGCACCGCGGATATATCCGTTTTCAAGAGCCCAGAGCAGATCATCGTCATTAATCAACGCTCCGCGCCCCTCGTTAACAATAGAAGGATTTTTCTTGCACTTCTTGAATGTTTCCTTATTGAACATATGATAGTTTTCATCGGTGAGGTTCATATGCAGAGAGATAATATCGGATTCAGCAATTGTGTAATACGTCATTAATGCGCCGAGTTGTTCGTTAGTGCACTGCATCGCAGCGATCATCTGGTCGTAAAAACTGGATTTCATGTACGGCATAACATACATAAAGCCGTAAGCAATCCCCAGCGTGATGAGGAGAAGCAATCTTCTCCCGTTGTTCTTTTTCACAATGCTCATCTCCTTAAATCTCTATATTTGCCATTTTCTCGTATTTTGGCATTTCTTTTGTTCTTTTATTTAGAACGTCGTTCTAAATATATAAATAAGAAAAGGAGCGGGGACTCGATTTGTGTTCTGTTGTTTAGAACAACGTTCTTTATCACCGCACAAAAAAAGAAAAGCCTTTGACAAGACAAAAGTATAACACTCCCTTCGTTGAGGGTCTAGGCAACAATATGGTCAATATTTCACGGATATTATTGTTGATTATTACAGTATTGCATAGCCTTATATTCTGTCTTTCACTTTCTGCAGTTTCGTTTGGATAAGCTGCGCGATTTTACTGCAGCGCTCCGGCGTCATTCTTTCCGTCGGTCCGCTGACGCTTATAGCTCCCAGAGCTTTCCCGGTTTCTGCGCTAAGAATAGGGACTCCGACGCAGTTCAGACCGATGGTATTCTCCATATCATCGGTGGCATAGCCGCGTTCACGAATTTCAATCAGTTGCTTGCGGAGAACTTCCGGGTCTGTTATGGTATTTTTTGTATAGGGGATAAAGTCGCGTTTTAAATATTCCGCAACGAAATCTTCCGGCATGTATGCGAGTATTGCTTTGCCGCAGCTGGTAGCGTACAGGTTGTCCATGCTGTTTGTGAAGCTTCCATAAACCCCTAGGTTCCGGCTGGATGGCATTGCTACATCCATATAATAGACTTGGTCCTTTATAGGGACCGTAAGGCTTGTCGTTTCCCCCACCTCATCTGAAATTTCCTGAATCAGACCAACAAGAATCTTCCGGAATCCGAATCGATCGCGGATCGATTTGCTTAATAGATAGATTCCGATACCTAGGTAATATTTTCCCGTTTCCGGATCCTGTTCAAGATAACCCATTGCCGTAAAAGTTGTCAGCAGGTCATAGACATTGCTTTTATACAGCCCTAATTTATTGCTGATTTCCGTTACGCCCAACGGCTGCTTTTCATTAAAGCAGTTTAATATGTCAATTGCCTTTTTTAGTGTTTTGCTTTTAATTTTCCCTTCCATCTTTCGGTCCCCCTTTCTCCTGCTGCCGCCGCAAGCCGCAGTGCGGACAAATCATCTGCCGTATTGTCTGCCGGCATTGTTCGCAAAACTGGTGTATCGGCTTGGCTATTATATTATACCAAATATTATTTTGAAGCATCTACCGGAATTTTTTCTTCCGATGCATGCAAGAAAACGCGGCATTTCGTAGATTGGAATGGGTTTTGAGTGCTTGCTCGTCTGCCGGTACAAGCGCTGCTTTTCAAAAGTGAAATTTTTAATATCCGTACTTTGGACTTATCGGCTGGTGTACGTTTCAGCAATGCAAAGGAAGCTTCGATTCTTTCCCTGACACTTCTTTTAGAGTATTTTCCGACAAGATAAAAGTCAAAAAAATTAAGTAGAGATGCTGATAGACTTCATGTTCTCTACTTAATTTCATACCCTAACGTAATCCGCGAAATCTAGGTTTGCCCATTGTCAGATTCCCGGTACAAATTGCCGGAAAAATGGCATAAGCCCCACTTTAGGCTTGCCCTTCCAGTACTCCGGCAGCTGATAGATATCATGGCCGGAGTAGGTGTTGCCTTCCACAATAGCAGGCCCGTCCGGACATATAGCGATATCCCACCCTACATAGCGGATCTGTGGAACAACATGCGCCGCCTTCTTGCACAGTTCAAGCGCTTCCTGAAAATAGGGGATCTTGTACCCTTCAAAAACTATCCCCGTAATGGGATGCCTGTCGTAATTGATTGCCTCATGAGCCTGATAATCTAGACTGCAGTCTACATGGGCGGGACCAATCAAGGAATGCGTTTCCAGATCGACAGGGCAACTCATGCCTCCGCTTCCCAGATTGTCTACTTTGCTGTCTCCATTTCCGATTTTACACACCGCAAATGGAATATGGACCTGTTCTCCGTCCTCATCCAGCACCGTAACAATTCGCAGACAGTTTACAGAATTCGGGTTGAGTGCTTTCATGTCTTCGTGCTGTATCAGAACTCCCTCCAGAACTCCGAACTCCCGATCCGGCTCTCTCACATAGTCGTAGAAGGATTCCATGTCCGGAAAGTCCTTTTTATGAAGAAATTCAATGCCGTGCCCGCCAAAGCCCTCGTTCGGCTTGGCGACAACCGTTTCTTTGTCTTCAATGAAACGGAAAACATCGTCCTTCGAAGCGGTCTTAAGATCCAGAAAATCACGATGCAGGAAATCGCGGAAGTGACGATCCAGTTCGTTTTTTCTATCAAAAATATATTCGAAATCAGGATCGTTCAGATAGGCGTTGATTTTCTTGCTACGCAACCGAGTAACAATGGAATCCCGTTCCTTTTCCGTCATATCATATAAAGCATAGGCCAAATAATCATGGTATCCAGCGCCGTAGCGAACGGTGCAGTGAATCATATCAAGCAGTATTGCGCCACGATCCCGTCCGGTTATTTGCTGGACCTTTTCAATAACCGCATTTAGTTTGTGCGTGCTGGCATTCTTTGCTACTCTGTATAAATATGAAATTTTCATTTTCTCACTCTCCGGGGAGCCACTCTAACATCAAGATAATAGAATGTCAACTAACTCCCCATAAAGCGCCAGGAGAATATACTTCTCCTGACGCCTTTTAGCAGTTAACTTGATGAGCTTTGCTGTCATACCTTTCCTGCATAAAGTTTTTTGTCATCGGCTGTTTTCCGATTTTTAAATGTTATTCTTCTACAGTGACTTCTCCATTCTCACCAACCGTAATCTTCATTCCGGTTTTCACATACGTCAGAAATTCTTCGCCCAGACTGTCGACGACCGGCATGCTGACATCCGTCCAGACTTCCGTCAGGATCGCACCGGAAGCTGCCAGCGGGTCAATGGGATTGGAAAACAGCAGGCAGGCCGGCTGCAGGTGCTGAGCTGCAACGCAGTACAGTACCATGCCGCCCGTCGTTGATCCGATGGTCATGGGCAGGCAGAGGGCCTTTCCCAGCATGGACTTTTTATAAATTTCGGGGTTGTTCTGATCGCCGCATTTCACCTGCTTGTCTCCGAACTGGATGGCCTTCTGGAAGCTTGCCAGCGTATTAAAGCCGTTATGCGATACCAGGGCCTCTGCCGAGCAGGTGCCGGGCGTTATTACTCGTCCTAGAAATTTCTTCATTGCAGTTTTCCTCCCCGCGTCGTTATGATTTTAAGGATTTCCGATTCGGTGTAATACCGCGCGGTCGTATAGGTCCGCAGCTTGTTGGAGGATGTTATGACATTCTTTCTTGCGCACAGAGGATTGTTCATGTACATGAGAGGGCAGATATAGCTTGTGCGGCATCCGCATTTCCGAAGTGCCATGGCATAGTGGGTTTTCTCAAATTCCTTCAGAACCGCCGGCGCTGCGGTGAAAACCGTAGGAACGCTTACCTTGGAAAGGCCGCTGCTGCACAGCCCCTCCTGAATGTCCTTCGTCCAGCGGATAAGCTGCTGCAGGGAATTATGCGGGCAGCCGATGAAGCAGAGCTGCGGCATGGCGTCCGGATTTTTCCACATGATCGGGTAATTTGCCTTAACCCTCTCCAGTTCCGCATCGTCTATCACGTAAACCTGCGCGTCCTTCTTAATGAGCTTCTTGCCGGCTTCCACGGCTTCCGGCGTAAGGCTCTCCACATGGTAGAGACCTACGGCTCCATTGGAAGCCGTCGCTGCGCCGAAGTCCTTCAGGTAGGCTTTGACGTCATCTGTAAGTTCCGTGCCCAGCCATTGATCCAGTCCCACGATATAGGGGACTTCATCCAGCACCTTCATGCCCACCGCAGAACCCAGCAGCTGCGCTTCCGGCTTCTTCGCGGTCCGGATCTCCACTACCCACGTGGCCTTTCGCCCCTCGTCCGTCAGCAGACCGAATTCCGGCACAAAGCCCGCAATGGAGCCCATCAGCTCAATGACGCCGGAATTCCGGTTGCAGCGGGCTCCCAGGACGGAATTGGCATAAACGACCGCTGAGGATTCCGCCCAGCTCAGTACCTCTCCCTTTGCCGGCGCATTTCCAACCTCCTCCATGTAGCAGGTGCAGGTGTAGGCATCGTCTGACATGATTCCCAGCTTCTTCAGCTTCTCTTCATAGGAGTCCTGAAATTTGTACATGAACTGCTTGAAAACAAGGTCTTCCAGCAGGGTGCTGGGTACATTTCTGTCCAGCGGCTTGGGATCGGCGGAAAACTTCTGTCCGCTTGTAAGCCCCTCTTCCAGCAGACGGTCATACAGTTCGTACACCGGCACCAGTGCCTTCAGGCCGAAACTAACTACCGTATGCCCGTATTCTGAGGTTACCGGCACCATGCGCTGTGCTCCGAATGCATCCCCGTACATGACAAGAGTCTTCATGACCTTTGTCATTGCCTCCCCCTTGGAACCATCCAGCATTGCCTGCTGTTCCGGTGACAATTGCATACAATTTCTCCCTTCCATAAAAGTTTCATAATGTGAAAAATATGCCAATCTGTAACTGACTTTATTCTACCCGTTCGCTATTTGAAAAACAATGCATAGAAAGCAGGCCGGTTTCGCCCGACGCCGAAAAACTGCTGCCGGACGAAGTCTCCGCCCGGCCGTCTTTTCCTAGCTGCGGAGACCCGGTCGTATTGCCGGTCTGTATTGATAGACGCGGTTTTCTATGATACCTTAGATAATAGAAAGAAAATAAGGAGGGAGCTACATGAGCAGCGCAAATGTTTTTTTTGATGAGGATCCTATGGAAACGTCGAAGGATTTCTTCTTATACAATGAATTTATGAAGGACGAAGAGGACGAGGAGAGCGATGCAGAGGAGAATGACGGCCTACTTGATTTTTCGGAGTCCTCGGAAGACATGCTGGAGGAGTTTTCCTCCCAGGCGTCTTCCCTGGCGGATCGGATGCGGGACGCGGGAAGTGATCTGAGCGACGTCGGCAGCGAGGTTTCCCAGCTTCTGTCCGATGTGCGGGATGCTGCTTCCGAGCTGGATGATGATTCCGAGTTCGATGAGCTTATTTCCACATTGGAAGCCGTCGATAGCTGGTTTTCTACCGATGGCGACATGTGCTCTTCCGAACTATCCGGTCTTGCAAGTGACTTGGATATGGCTAGCCTGTAGTCCTGCGCACAAAGTAAATTTTTATTTCGAACACTTTCGCTGACGCTACTCGATAGCGGTTGCTGCAGGAAGTATTAGTATGTGCTTCATGCGTGATGCGAGACCTTTTCACGTCTGTGGGCAGGTAGGCGGCAGTCTTTGTTAAACGATATCGGAGCGGATTTTTCCGCTCCGATTCCATTTGCTCAACATTATCCCTTACGCTTTTACTATACAGTAGACAACTTTGTTTCCGACTGGGAAATCCGCTGTTTCTACGATGATGCAATTCGCCGGCTTTATAGGTTTAATTATTCACAGGCCTACGGGCAGAAGGGCAGGGCAGGCGAAACTGCCGCTGCCCTTTCGTTTATATATTCTGCATCATACTGAAACGAATAGCCGTTGTCTGTTTCGGATAAAGTTCCAGCAGATTCCTTTCGCACATAAACGTAAGCCGTTCTGGGTACGTTCATTTCTTTTCTTCTTGGCGCTGCTTCTGCGTTAAGCAGGTCAATATTTGCTTTATCCATGCGCACGGTTTCCTTTCCCTGCTCATGTTCCCAGACAAATCGAAGTCCAGGTCCCGAACGCAGGGCAAACTCACGCTGCATAAGGCCGGCAACCTTTCTGTTCTTTTTACAAATTCCGCAATTGTATTCATAATTTTCCCCCTGTCTTCGCTCCGCAAAGGGTCTCGATCCTCTTTAGTTTCTTTTTGTTGTTTATTTATACCCTATCGGGTGTGTCGGCAATAAATTTTGATTATTTTATACCTTATCGGGTTTAATTACGGTAGATTTTCCGTTATTGTACCTTAAAAGTGTATAAAAATCCCGTGTTCCTTTTGTTTTAAAAGATCACGGGGACAATTTTGTATATTAGGGGATGCTGATCCTACTGCCACCAGCGGCGATAGACAGGGAAATCCAGGCGGGAATCCGTTCTGTCCGAAAAGAGCACAAAGACTGTACACGGAAAGATGATACCGCAGAGACGGCTTCATATCATATGGATTTATCGAAGGCAATCTTGGCACTGTAGTCGAACCAAATCGTTCCCCGGTAGGTATAACCGTTATTTTCCAGAATATGCCGCATTTTCAGGTTTTTTTCGTCCGTGTCCGCCCGGAAGAAACGAATGCCCTGCCGTCGGCAGAAATCCTCGATCAAAGGAATCGCCTTGCTGCTCAGTCCCTTCCCCCGGGCATCCGGAGAGAAAGCCATCCGGTGTACTGCAGCATAGGGTTCTCCGGTTCCCCATTCGCCCTGCAGATGATCGTAGGCGGGTTCCCCGTCAAAGTCGATGCAGAGATAACCGATTCTTTGTCCTTTCTCCACAAAAAAGTATCCTTTACCGGTCTGAAGATCCTGACGGATGCAGGCTTCATCCGGATATCCTCTCTGCCACTGATCCACGCCGCAGTCACGGAGATATTTCTTCGCCGCGTTGATCATTTCCAGTGCCGTTTGCAGTTCTGTTTCCCGTGCCGCAATCAGCTCCAAATTTTCGTCCTCCTATTTTATGCACAGGGCAACTGCCCGGCGCAGTTCCTCAATCCCTTCCTGCGTGGTTGCCCAGCTGGATGCAAACCGGACGACAGTATGGTCGGCGTCATACGGCTGCCAGATTTCAAATTCCACATATCTGCCAAGTTCCTTCAAAGCGCGGTTTTCCAGAATAACAAACTGCTGGTTTGTCGGGGAATCCATATAGAAACGGCAGCCTGCCTCTTCAAAAATCTGCCGGATCTGCTTTGCCATCTCAATGGCGTGTCGACTGATGCGGAGGTAAAGATTATCCTTAAAAAGGGTGGCAAACTGGACGCCGACAAGTCTTCCTTTGGCAAACATTGCCCCGTGCTGCTTAATCCTGGTCTCGTAATGGGAAGGCTCCTTTCCGCCCGGAAAGACAATCGCCTCTCCGTTCAGGGCTCCCACCTTTGTGCCGCCGATATAGAAGACGTCACATAGCTTATCAATAAGAGGCAGGGTAACATCCGTGCCCTCCGATGCCAGGCCGTAGCCAAGGCGGGCACCGTCAAGGAATAGCTTCATGTGATACTTCCGGCATACTGCGGAAAGGTCTGTAAGTTCCTTCGCAGAATACAGGGTTCCGTATTCCGTGGGGTGGGAAATGTAGACCATGCCGGGAAATACCATGTGCTCGTGCGTGCCGTCGCTGTAAAAGCGCTGCATATAGGCTTCCACGTCCGATGCCGCGATTTTCCCGTCTTTTTGCGGAAGGGTCAGAACCTTATGCCCGGAAAATTCAATCGCACCGGCTTCGTGGACATTGATGTGGCCGGTTTCCGCCGCAAGGGTACCTTCAAAAGGCTCCAGCAGGGTGTCTATCACAAGCTGGTTTGTCTGCGTGCCCCCATTAACAAAGTGGATCGCCGCATCCGGGTCCTCACAGGACTGCCGAATCTCTTCCACCGCCAGTGCCGTAAAGCGATCGCCTCCATAGCCGGGCGCCTGCTCCATGTTGGTCTCGCAGAGGGCTTTCAGAACCTCTTCATGGCAGCCTTCCAGGTAATCGCAGGAAAATGAATACATTGGCTTCGCGCCTCCTTATCTAAGCGGAACGTTTCTCTTGAGTTTATATCATACCGCATTTCCATAACATAGGCACGATATTTTTCCTTCTTCCGCATCTTTCTTCCAACTTGAAAAGTCCGGCGGCGCATTCTCGTGTCTTCAGACATGAGTAAGCCGCCGGACTTTTCACAATGTAATAATATTTTTTATTATTGCGGTAACTGGAAAATTGATTTCTATTGGGAATTCGTGAGATAATTGCCTTTCAGGCATTTCTATGCGGAAAGCAATAGGCAAAATAAGATTAAAATCGATAATAAATGTCCTCTTGTGACAAGGCCTGTCAGACACACAAGATCTTTTATCGACAGTTCTAGTTCATCTAGAGAACTCAGGTCAAGGTGATCACGAAAACGCCTATAGGCATCGGAATTATTTTTACCAATCTGCTCCGGAGTTTCCTTGCCGCCAAAGACCGCACCATAATCTTGCTAATTTTCTTACTTTCTCAGTTAGTGTAGGAGCTACAAATTTAGGAATCGGAGGCAAATTCTCTCCGGAACAGGCTTTATCCCTTTTCGTTTCCTATTGTTCTTTCAGCTGCTGTCTCACGCGCCCGATGACCATCTCAAGGGCAACCTCATTCTGCCCGCCTTCCGGAATAATTATGTCGGCATAGCGTTTCGACGGCTCCACGAAAGCTTCGTGCATCGGCTTGACGGTCGTCAGATACTGGGTTATTACACTGTCTAGGCTTCGGCCGCGTTCATTAACATCACGCAGTATGCGACGGAGGATGCGAACGTCCGCGTCCGTGTCGACGAATATCTTAATGTTTATTAAATTGCGCAGTTCTTCGCTTGCAAAGATCATTATCCCCTCGACAATGATGACCGGAGAAGGTTTTATGGTTATGGTCCTATCAGAGCGGTCGTGAATCGTATAGTCATAGACGGGACATTCGATGGCCTGTCCCGCATGCAGCTTCTTCAGGTCGCTTACCATCAGGTCGGTATCGAATGCGTTTGGATGGTCATAATTGAGCTTCGCGCGTTCCGCAAGAGGCATGTCGTGATGCGCTTTATAATAGTTATCGTGGTAAATGGCCGTCACTTTATCTCCGAATTCGCTCATCAACCGCTTTGTAATCGTTGTTTTACCGCTGCCGGTTCCGCCGGCGATGCCGATAATGAGAATTTCCCTGCTCAATGCCATAAGAAACCGAAACCTTTCTCTTAAAATATTATCCTGCTTTTGCAGAGGCATAAAATTACGATCGCTGCTTATCTATCCTATTTCCAGGTGCCCGATCCTTTTTTCTTGAAAGCATGGAATTTGCAAGGGCAGCCATCCGAAAATTTTTCTGTTGCTTTCCATTCTCTGCATTTCAGACCGTTAAGAAGATTCAGTGTGTATAGTCAAAAATCCTGACGTTTTCCCCAGTTTCTTTCCGGATGAGTGATTTCATCTTCTCTGCAAATGGGCAGGGATAGCCGATAGGCGTGCCCTTTTGTATGCAGGAAGCAAGTACAATCGCATCCGCTCCTCGTTTCAGCAGTTCCCGAACTCGAAACACGGATTTTTTTCCGGGACAACCTCCGCAATTGCAAAACCCTATAATTTCGAGTTCTTCTGTCACTCCTGAAAACGCCCCCGAACGATTTTTCACAGCCATAAAGTCTGCGGTGCCAGGGCAGTAGTCTTCCGTCTGCATGCAGCGGATAATACCGATTTTCATCTTATCGCTCCCTCATTCTAATGATCTGAAGCTTTTTTGTTTTCGCTTTTTCCCGCCATATCCTCACGATTTTGCATTGTGGTTTATGACTGATAAATTCCTTCCGGAACCTGTGTTTGCTTTATAATCAGAATAGCATTTGCGTTTCGAAACGGCAATGGTTTCAGCAGATCTGGGATCGCATTAAATTGCTGCGGAATTTGTTCTTGGCAGAGAGCAACCAGCAAGGAAAAATGCGCAACAACTTGTTGCGGTTCCATCCCCCTGCCAAGCTTGTTTTATTCTGTATATTTTTGTAAAGTTAACTTACTAAGACACGCATGGCTTGCAAATTCCTGCGTAGTATAATGCGGACAAAGTGAAAAGAATCTGGAGGTAAATTAATGAAAGAAATAAGAAAAGAACCCGGTGCTCTTAGCGCCAAAGCTGCACAGGCACAACTCATATACGATGATCTTCTGACGCGTCAGGGAATTGAAACCATACCCACCGTGTTCGTAGCGGATAATGCCCGGGTCGGTCTGTTTGCACGTTCCTGCGTGACGGCAAATCCATTTCCGGCGCCTTTTTCCGCCGTGCTGGCATCCAAGCGCATCCCCGGTGTGAAAAAGCTGTTCACGGAGGAAAAGATCCCTCAGACCGCAGCGATTGCCGCTGTCCTTGCAGCGTGCAGTTCCGTGGCAACGGAAATCGGAAGACTGCGGGGAGATGACGTAGTCGGTGCTAAAACCTATTGCGATGTTGCCTTTGCCGGACTGCAGGCTATACGGCTTTATATGGCAGACTACAGTGGTAAAAAATTCAGGAAAGCAAGGCTTCAGTCCGCAACAAGGGTTAATAATGCACTGAACGGATCTTTTTACAAATATCGCGCAGCAGACGGAAGGGATGTTTCCTTCCACGTTTATTATCAGAGCCAACAGAAAAAGCTGGTGGAAGCACTGTCCCTGTCAAAGGCCTCGGAAAAGTACAACACGCTGTCTATTGCAAAGGACAAGGAAGAGGTTGCTTCGGTGGTTGCTAAATACACAGCGCAGGAGCTTGAGGATCTCTCCTTTGATTGCGGCGCCTGTGGCTGCATGATTCGCTCCCGCGAAGAATGGGAAGCAACTGAAGTCGGCGCAGCCGTGAAGGCCATGCCGCTTATCCGTGAAACAAAGGAAAGCGCCATACGGGTAAAAAAGCCCGGAAAGCCAAATTCGAGAGGTCCCCTTTCCGGCATCAAGGTTCTGGATCTGACGCATATCATCGCCGGCCCCGCCTGCTCCCGCATATTAGCGGAATACGGTGCTGACGTTCTGCTAGTGCGCCGGGGAGACTACATGTCCCAGGAGCAGGCCATGCTGGAGTTTGACGGCTGGGCCGGAAAGCAGTCCATACAGCTTGACTTTAACATTCCGGAACAGCTTGAGCGCTGCAAAGAACTTATTAAGCAGGCCGATGTCGTAACCTACTCCTATCAGAACGGCACTCTGGACAAGTTTGGTCTGTCCGAAGATGACATCCGTAAACTGAATCCTACCGTCATCTATGCAAATCTGATGTGCTTCTCGGACAGTGTCTGGAAGCAGCGCCCCGGCTGGGCTCCCTGTGCGGAGGATATAACCGGCTTGTCTGTTCGGAACGGGACTCTGGAGAATCCTGTCAACCTGAACGGCGTTCCTCTGGACTACTTCCCCGGCTTTATTCTTGCCCTGGGTACTCTTCAGGCAATCGCCAGGCGCATTAAGGAAGGAGGCGGCTATAAGGTAACCACGTCTCTTACCCGTGGTGCACAGTATCTTCACGAATGTGCTGATCTTATTGAACAGGGTGGAAGTGGCGGACAGAACAGCTCCGTTGTCAATAAATGCAATGCATTTCTTGGACCTTATCTATATTCTCGCCTTTATCTGAGCATTCTGCGAATGCATTTCCATTTGGACTATTACCATAAATCTTTCTTGATTTTTTGTACAATCGAGGTCCTCAAACACTTGTGATACACGACATCGTATAGAAACACATTTTAATGAATCCCCAAAACGTATTTATTTGACAAATTTTCATCACAAAATAAATTCAGCTCCAAAAGTCTGCGGTTTTTTGACCATTGCCACAAGAGGATGTCAGCATCATGTCAGAGGTTTGTGCAACAGAAACGTAGTGCTCCTCAAAAGAATCATTGTCGATGTAGGAGAAGTTCACATCATAGAACTCCATACCGCCAAGCTTTTTCAGCTGTTCCTTTACACGCCGGCGCATCTCCAGTGCAATCGTCAGAATCTCTTCGATCTGTTCTTTGTCGAACACGCCATCCGGATAGAGCAGCTTCACATAGGCGTCAACCATCTTCCGCACGGCGATAGTATCTCTCTGATTCAGGTTCTTCCCCAAACGGAAATACTTATCCAGAGAATCTCCGTACTGTTCTTTCCGCAGCTCACGAATGAACTCCGACAGATAGTCCGTGATGAAACCATAGTCATCCGTGAAGTGTTCCGGGCGGAACTTCGGAATTTCCCAGCCGGGAATATAGCAGTGCATACGATCCAGGAACGCCGTATCTGTACCCATTTCAGGCGGGAACGGATCAAACAGGCTGCTGGTTTTCAGAAGGACATCCACGCTCTGGTTGATATTGCCGACAAAGACCATGGATGCAGAAGCAGCCTTTTCTTCCTTGCCGCGGGCAAAGGAACCGGATGCCATGTAGTCTTTCATGATCTGCACGCCGTCTTTATCCTTGAAATGAATACCGGCGACTTCATCAAATGCCACGCAATCCCAAAGGCCGACAAATCGGAGACATAGCAGTCATCCGTTTTGTTGTTCTGATTGACACTTGCACCATTTACCGTGAATGCGAGATCGCCGCGCTTGAACAGACGCGCAACCAGCCAATGTACATCATCCTCCACAAAACCATAGGGAGCCTTTCCTTACTTCTTTCTCTTCTCGCGGATCTTGAGAAAGATGAGTCCCGCGATGATGAAAACCACGAGACAGATTCCGATGATCATCTTAGCGTTCATTCTTTCCGCCCTCCTTCTTCTTTCTGAAAGTGAAGAACGCTGCGGTTCCGGCTCCCAGGAGAGATACTCCCGCAAGCGCTGCCCACAGCGTCATATTTGTGCTGTCACCTGTTTTCGGGATGTCCGTCACCGGCTTGAGCTCGTTATAGAACTTGGCCACGACCGTCTTCTCAGCGTGTACCGTAACAGTCACGTCAGGAGGAAGGATATACGCCTCGTTCGCTTTGTTCGACACCTCGGAGATAACGTACTCGCCGACCCTGAGACCTTCGATTTTGATCTCTCCGTTCTCATCGGTCACATACTCCTGCGAGAACGCGTTGCCGGTGATGTCGGATCCTGTGACTCTAAAGGTGAATCCGGCAAGCACGCCGTCCTCAGAAGTCTTTTCGATCCGGATGCTGCCGGTCTGAGCCAGATTGATAAAGCCGTGTCCGGCCTCATTCTCAACGATAACAGTAACGCCATTCTCCTTGATGGAGAAGCTGTAGGTTTTCTCATCGAGATAGAAAAATAATCGAAACTCATATCGTCCCTCCGTATGTATCAGCAATAAAAAAAGACGTTTACCTGAGTCCCCGGAGGGAAACAAATAAACGTCTTATCGCCTGTACTCGTTATTCAGTTATATCGGCGCTCCTTTCACGCCGTGGGGTATTATGCCGCCATCCGGTGCCTCACAGCCCTTATCTCAGGGCATAAAAAAAGAGGCGTATGCCCCGGAAAGCCTTTATTTATGCGGTTTCTGGCGGTTAGTCCAAATACTTCACGAGCATTCCCAATCACGAAATCAAAAAGTTTTTTCTCGTTCATTTTTTTCTCCTTCAAACTCCTTAGCAGGAGTGAGTTCCCTCGTTTCCAGTCATATATCTTACACAGCGCCGCCTCGGGTTTCTGCTCTTCATCGGACAACCCGGGAAAGATGTCAAAAAGTGACATCTGACGGAATTCCTCATAAGGTTTCCCAAGCGGAACTGTATCATTAAGTCCGTCCATCTGCCATATATTCCAGACGATCTTGTTTGTCATTTGGCGGAGCAATTTTTCATTGGGCTCTGCTCCCCAACGTTCTTTATAGTAATCGACAAAAGTCAACAACAGATTGACTCGCGCTATCAGAAGATTATCACCCTGATACTCATATCCGTACGTTGCTTCAAATGCTCTGATCGTCCATTTAAGCCATTCATCGTAATCAGATGTATTCTCATTCACTATACGAAGTTTTCTGTCCAGTTGCCCAATTCGACGCTTTGGTGGGACGATGAGTTCGCCGGTTGAAACATCATAACGGGAAACAAGATAAGGGGCTTCACCACAGGTAATCTCCAATCTGCGTGAATCCACATATTGTTTCCATGTCCTTTTTTCTGGAAATTTTATTGGCTCCTCGATTACAGTCCATGTGTGATCCTCATTTAGTGCGTTAAAGACATCTTTCCGCCCGAACCACTCTTCATCGCAGTAGTTGTTCATGAGATTACATAGCCATGCTGGAGTGAAAACCTCTGCTTTCTTTCGAGTACGTGCATATTGCTGTTCTTGCGATTTTTGAATTCGCGGTTTTATTATGTCTTTGTGCAGCAGAAGCAGACTTCCATTAATCTGCTCCTTATCCGTGAAACCGTTGCCAAACTCATCGTATGTATCCGTTGCCCAGATAATGTTCTTTTTCGTCGACTTATCAGCGAGCAGCAGCTCCAATACGGATGCCACAGGATTACTCCCTATATCTATCAGCTTTTCCACAAGAGAAGCGTTCCTCCTTAGCTTTCTTTTTCTGCCTTTGAAGTCTTCTCGCGATTTCTAATCGCCAATTGTTTATCAACCGGCACAAACTCCATAATATCAGCGACATCGCAATTCAGAGCCCTGCAGACTTTATCTATAATCATCGTGTTAACGTTCTGATTTTTTGCGAGTTTGGTAACAGACGTGGAACTAATTCCTGCTAATTCTTGAAGTTCTTTTTTCTTCATATCGCGATCAATAAGGAGTTTCCACAATTTTTTGTAGCTGATTGCCATAGGCTTTCCTCCTTGAAAAATCATGTTAATAAGATTCTATCATGCATAACTTATTCATTCAATGGAATAATCCTGTTTTTGCTTGAATTTTCAAGTGTTTAGTTAGTTTTCGTCTTCGTACGAATAAATACATTTCTATTGACGTCCCATCCCCTCGGTGCTATACTCTTTTTTTATCTGAAATATTTATTTCATTTAGAAAGAAGAAGGTCATCATGCAGCACAAGAATGCGGATACTTTTGTACTCCTTGAAAACTTCATAACCGATTTCTGGGACAGCAACGGCGTGTCTCCTACGACAAAGGAGATCGCGGACGGCACCGGCCTCTCGACGGCAACCGTCTGCAGGTACCTCCAACAGATGCGGAAAGACGGATCTGCGGTCAGATACGGACACCGCGGCGTCCGGACATCCAAGCAAATACATAGTGATGAAATGCTCACCGTCCCTCTTCTCGGAGAAGTCGCCTGCGGTCTCCCGACACTGGCGGTTGAAAATATCGTGGAGTATATCAAGCTTCCGGTCTCACTTTTCGGGAAAGGTAACTTCTACCTCCTCCGGGCAAAGGGCGATTCTATTATTGAAGTCGGTGTTGAAGAAGGCGATCTGGTCCTGATCCGGCAGCAGTCCTGTGCTGATCCGGGGCAGATTGTCGTAGCACTGGTCGGAGAAGAAGCTACTCTTAAACGCTACTATCCGGAACCGGAAAAACACCGTGTGCGTCTTCATCCGGAAAACCGGGAAATGAACGACATCTATGTAAGCGACTGTGTTATTCAGGGGGTGGCCGTAAAAGTACTCAAAGATCTGATTTAAAACTTCGCTACCTTAGAAAATGATCGCGCGGAAAACCGTGGGCATCAGTTTTGTTATATTATCTTTATAGAGCATATTGAACATCCTTTCGTTTTGGATTAGTCACTTATATTCTAAAGGATTTGTGCTTTATGCTCTATATTTTATTCTATAGCAAGAGCTCTGAAGCTTTTTCTCCAGAGCTCTACCCCAACATTTATTATAGAACCGACAAAACCGTTGAAATTAGCTGGACAAGCTAATTTCAACGGTTTTACACTTGGCGGAAGCGGTGGGATTCGAACCCACGAGCCCGTGAGGACTACCTGATTTCGAGTCAGGCCCGTTATGACCACTTCGATACGCTTCCCTATGCTGTTACTTTCCTGCAGCTGCCGGAACAGTGCTTATCATTATAGGCAAGGCCGCTGCAAAAATCAAGAAAGAAGTCCCCGTTCACTTTTCTGCTTTTCCGGCGTTTTCCGGCTTTTCTCGCTTTTCTTCGGTACTCTCCTCTTAGAACAGAGGAGCAAACAAGCGCAGCACGCAGTACCAGATTCGTTTCCAAATCGAAATGTTTTCCCGGCGGTACTTTTCCGTAACTTCCCGGCACTGCGGGAACAGATCCTCAAAGTCCTTGCGCACATCCGCGACAGCCGGAACTTTATACATCCAAACCGCATTTTCAAACTGCAGATACAGACTGCGGTAATCCAGATTAATCGACCCGACAACTGCCGTTGTATCATCGGAAACAAAAACTTTGGCGTGACAGAAGCCCGGTGTATATTCAAAAATCCGTACCCCTCTCCGAATAAGCCCGGAGTAGTAGGAGCGGGTAGTCGAATAGACCAGTTTTTTATCCGGAATTCCCGGGGTAATAATCCGTACGTCCACGCCCCGCTTTGCGGCCAGCCCGATGCAGCGGTTCATGTCGTCGGTTATTTCAAGGTAGGGCGTAGAGATGTAGAGGTAGTCCTTGGCATTGTTAATAACGTTCATATAAACGTTTTCCCCGGTATGCTCGTTATCCAGGGGGCTGTCCCCATAAGGC
The DNA here is from genome assembly GCA_900313925.1 of uncultured Eubacteriales bacterium. GTDB lineage: Bacteria > Bacillota > Clostridia > Oscillospirales > Oscillospiraceae > UBA2922. The sequence continues at coordinate 22,076 of OMTF01000037.1, forward strand.
TGCACATATCCATATTCCGGATTCGATATTTCTTCTATCTCCGGGAAATACTTCGAAAACTCCTCATCGTCCTTGTCTGTCGCACGTACGGCATTCCACATCTCAAGAAACAGCACCGTCATCGTGCGCACAGCTCCGCCTGTAAGCTTGAGCCCCGCATCCTTCCAATGCCCATAGGGGGAGGTATAATTGAAATATTCGTTTGCCAGGTTGTAGCCGCCGGTAAAGCCAACATGCCCGTCAATGATCGTCATTTTCCGGTGGTCGCGATTATTCATTTCCACCTTCAGCCAGGGCGCCGCCGGGTTGAACACTCGGCACTGGATTCCAAATCCGTTCATGCGCTTAATGAAGTCCTTATTGTTTATAAACGTAAAGCTTCCAAAATCATCGTAAAAAACACGGACTTCCACGCCTTCCTTTGCCTTCTGCGCCATAATTTCCAGAAGCTCTCCGAACGCTTCCGCGTCTTCAATGGCAAGATACTCCATAAAGATAAAGCTCTTTGCTTTCGCAAGCTCCTCTTTCATGGCCGCCAGAGCGTCCGTCGTGTCCGCATAATAAGAAGTCCTGGTATCGTCATATACGGGAAAGTAGCCGTATCTGCGAAGATAATTGCATTGATTGAAAGCGCGCTGATCCTCCGCCTGAAGCCGTTCCGCCACCGCAGCATCCGGTTTCAGATGCAGAAACAGCTCCTCATCGATCGCCGCCTGCCGTTTTCCCATCGCCTTTGTCGGCGTAAACAGCCGGAACATGGCATAAAGAATAACGCCCAGAACTGGAAACGCCAGAATGATAACGATCCATGGCAGCCGGTAAGCAGAGTTTTTATCGCTGGAATAAACCGCCAAAACAATGATTACGGCGATCACCTGCACAATCGTGTTTATCACGGCATAACGGCTCAGAAGCTCCTGGACCAGAAGCACGATCCACACCACCTGCACTGCGATTGCAAGCGCAAGAATAATCAGATGCAAAACGCCGTTTCTTACATATCTTTTTTGACCTGTCGGCTTTTCCGTATGCATAGCCTGTTCTACCCTTCCCCCTGGCAGTCTCTCGAGCTCCCCGGCGCGCTTCAGTCTGCCGGCGCGCCTGTCCATATCTTACCGATGCAGAAAAATTCTGTCAACGGTTGAAGTTTCTTCGGATCTCTCCTTGAAAAAACTGCGGCGCAGAATAATCCGCGCCGCAGTTCCCTGGCTGCATCGCTGCAGAATCAGGCTTTCTTCTTCGGACTTCCCGGCTTCGTTTCGCAGACCAGCTGCCCATCCTTGTAATCTATAGTCAGGGCAGAGCCGGTTGAGAGGTTGCCGGTCAGAATGGTCCGTGCAATCAGGGTCTCCACCTTGCTCTGCAGAAACCGCTTCAGCGGCCGAGCACCGTAGACGGGGTCAAATCCCTTGTCAATAATGTAATCCTTGGCTGCATCCGTAATCTCAAGGCTCAGCGTCTTGTCTGCCAGACGCTCACGCAAAGCCTGCGTCAGGTTGTCAATGATGCCGTTCAGGTTCTCCTTCGTCAGCGGCTTGAACATGATGATCTCGTCGAGACGGTTGAGAAACTCCGGCCGGAAGGAATTCTTCAGCTCGTTGCGCACTGCATTTTCCGCCTCAGGGGAGATTTCTCCCTTGTCGTTGATGCCGTTGAGCAGATACTGGCTTCCGAGGTTGCTCGTCAGGATGATAATCGTGTTCTTGAAATCCACGGTGCGCCCCTGCGAATCGGTGATGCGCCCGTCATCCAGGATCTGCAGCAGAATGTTGAACACGTCCGGATGCGCTTTTTCCACTTCATCGAACAGGACGACGGAGTAGGGTTTGCGCCGGACGGCTTCCGTCAGCTGTCCTCCTTCATCGTATCCGACATATCCCGGAGGCGCTCCGATAAGCCTTGACACAGAGAATTTCTCCATGTATTCCGTCATATCAATACGCACCATGTTGTGCTCATCGTCGAAAAGGCACTCCGCCAGGGCTTTTGCCAGCTCTGTCTTGCCGACGCCGGTGGGACCGAGGAACATAAATGATCCGATCGGCCGGTTCGGGTCCGCAATCCCGGCACGGGAGCGGAGAATGGCTTCCGTGACCTTCTGTACCGCTTCATCCTGTCCAATGACTCGTTTATGCAGAATCTCATCCAGGTGCAGCAGTTTTTCCCGTTCCCCTTCCATCAGCTTCGCGACCGGAATGCCGGTCCACTTGGCCACGATTGTGGCGATTTCGTCCTCTGTCACGGTGTCATGAACCATCGTTTCGTCCCGCTGGTTTTCCGAGTTCGCTTCCGCGTCTTCCAGCTTTTTCTGCAGCGCGGGCAGGTCGGAATACTGCAATTTCGCCGCCCGCTCATAGTCCAGCGTCTGCTGGGCCTGCTCGATTTCATGCTGCATCTGATCAATCTGGCTCTTGAGCTCCTTGACCTCGTCAACACTCTGTTTTTCCTGGTCCCAGCGCGCCTTCATGGCATTGAACTTATCCTTCTGCTCGGCAATTTCCTTGCTCAGCTGTGCAAGCCGATCCTTCGAGAGCTGGTCATCCTCTTTCTTAAGCGCGGTTTCTTCGATTTCCAGCTGCATGATCTTGCGTCGCAAGTCGTCCATTTCCGCCGGCATGGAGTCCATCTCCGTACGGATCATGGCGCAGGCTTCGTCGACGAGGTCGATGGCCTTGTCCGGAAGGAAACGGTCCGTAATGTAGCGGTTGGACAGCGTCGCCGCCGCAACCAGGGCATTGTCATGGATGCGCACGCCGTGAAAAACTTCATAGCGTTCCTTCAGACCGCGGAGAATGGAAATTGTGTCTTCGACGGTCGGCTCATCCACCATCACCGGCTGGAATCGGCGCTCCAGCGCCGCGTCCTTTTCAATGTACTTCCGGTACTCGTCCAGCGTCGTGGCGCCGATGCAGTGCAGCTCGCCTCTTGCCAGCATCGGCTTGAGGAGGTTGCCCGCGTCCATGCTTCCCTCCGTTTTGCCCGCACCGACGATCGTGTGCAGCTCATCGATGAACAGAATAATCTGTCCCTCGGATTTCTTTATTTCGTTCAATACGGCCTTCAGACGTTCCTCAAATTCGCCCCGGTACTTGGCCCCGGCAATCAGGGCGCCCATATCCAGGGAGAAAATCGTTTTGTCTTTCAGGCTTTCCGGAACGTCACCGCGCACAATGCGCTGAGCAAGGCCTTCCGCAATGGCGGTCTTGCCGACGCCGGGCTCTCCGATGAGAACCGGGTTGTTCTTCGTTTTCCGGGAAAGAATCCGGACAACGTTTCGGATCTCCGTATCTCTGCCAATGACCGGATCCAGCTCATTTTTCCGGGCTCGCTCCACGAGGTTCGTTCCGTATTTCTCCAAGGCGTTGTACGTATCCTCCGGATTGTCCGTCGTCACATGGCCGCTCTTGACTTTGGCAAGCTCCGCCGTAAAGGCGTTTTTCGTTATGCCATGGTCGGCGAAAATCCGCTTGATGGCCGGCGTCTCGTTTGCGAAGATCCCAATCATCAGGTGTTCGACCGAGATATATTCGTCTCCCATGCTCTTCGCGGCCTTCTCCGCCGAGCGGAAAACCCGGTCCGCTTCCGGCGACAGATAGACCTGCGTGCTCCCGCTGACTTTCGGCAGCTGGCTGATTGCCGTATCCAGCTCCGCCAGAATCTTGTTGTTGTCTGCTCCCATCTTCTGAAACAGCGATGCGATCAGACCGCCGTCCTGATCCAGCAGAGCATAAAGAATGTGTTCGGGAGTGATATATTGATTGCCGTTTTCCTCCGCCATATTCTGTGCGGTCTGGATGGCTTCAATGGTTTTCTGTGTAAGATTGTTCGCGTTCATTCTATTCACGCTCCTTTTTTATTCCGTTATGTTCGGTCCTTCTCAGATCAGGACCTTCTGGCTTGACATCTGCTGATAGTACCCGTGCTCGATGTCCCTTTCGTCCACCGAACCGGACAGATATGCCTTCATCAGCGAGTCAAACGTTGTAATGTAATCCGACAGCACCTGCGCAAGTTCCTCCGTTGTGCACGGCTCGCTGGGAAGGGCAATGCTGCGGACAAATTTTCCGTCGTACAGCGCATACCGTATCGGTTCCCCCTTCAGCAGCGGCGCAAGCTCGCGGTCTTCCACATGCTTCCAGATACGGAAGAAATCCGTCATGGACTGGATCAGGGCTACCGACTGCGTCCGGAAGATCACCGAAAGCTCGCCGATGCTGTCTTCCGCATCCCGGTACAGCTCCACTTCATACTTCACGGTCGGGCGATATTTGTACGCGAGACTTGACTTGAGAGACATCGTAAACGTGTTCGGCGAGAAAAACGGAACAATGTCCCGGGAGGGGGACATCATCTGCTCCAGCGCCGTAAATACGTCGTTGATGCGCCGTTCCGGCGTCGTAAGATTCACATAGTCCGCCAGAATCTGGTTAATCAGATTGGAGCGGCTGGTGCCAAGCTTGTGCGCGGCTGCGTCCACTTCCCGAACCACATCCTCGGACAGCATTAAACTATATAGTGATTTCTTCATCTTTCTTATTCGGCAGCGCCGCTGCCTCCACTCCTTTCCAGTCAAAAAATTTCCGGCCGCAGGGCCGGAACACTGGGACAATGCCCGCGTTTTTACTTTCACTGTGCTTATTGTACTCATGAATGTAAACTTTGTCAAGCATTTTATATAAAATTATATACAAATTATATGTTATTTTGCCACAAGTTTTGCATCAAAAAGCGGAGACCTCTCGATCTCCGCTGTCCGGATATACGCTTTCGCACTGTTGTTTTCTACTTTGCCTGCATGTTAATAAACTCTGCGCGGGTCTTGGAATAGATTATTTTCTGACTGCGATACAGGCCGACGTATCCGCTTAGCAGATACGAAATGGCAATAGCCAGTGCGAAGTACAGAAGCTCGCTTGCCCCGAAAAGCTCTGTTGCCAGTGCCAGGGAGGCAATGGGGCAGTTGACCGCGCCGCAGAAGACGGCAACCAGCGCAATCGCCGCCGAAAAGCCGGCGGGCAGGCCCAGCAGCGGGCCGAGGACGCAGCCGAAGGTCGCGCCGATGAAAAAGGTAGGAACCACTTCGCCGCCGCGAAAGCCGCAGCCCAGTGTGATCGCCGTAAATAGAATCTTCAGCAGAAATGCAATGGGAGAGGCTTTCCCCTCCTCCAGAGCAGCCCGGATCACCTCCATGCCGGTTCCGTTATAATCCCGGTTTCCCACCAGAAGCGTAAGCCCGATAAGCGCAAGGCCTCCGATGATTGCCCGGACGTAGCTGTTGGGCAGGACCCAGCTTATGACCCGCTCGGATACATGCATCGCCTCGCAGAAAAAGGCGCTCACCAGCGCGCAGCCGACCGCCAGTATCGCCACGCGCCACATAAGCGAAAAGGACAGCGGTTCCACGGCAATGGCAAAGTGCGTCGGCTCCAGATGCAGAAGCTGCGTTATGCCGAAGGCCGCAAGGGAGGAAACGATGCAGGGGAGAAATCCGGAATAGTAGAAAACGCCGACGGAGATGACCTCCAGCGCAAACAGCGTCGCGGTCAGCGGTGTTCCGAACAAGGCGGAAAACACGGCGGACATGCCGCAGATAATGGCAAGGCGCCGGTCTTTGTCGTCCAGATGAAACCAGTTTCCCACATTGCTTCCGATGCTCCCGCCGATCTGCAGCGCCGCGCCCTCCCGGCCGGCCGAACCGCCGCACAGGTGCGTGATGACGGTGGAAACGAAAATGTCCGGGATCAGAAGAAGGGGAACCTTGTCCCCGAAATGCACGGAGTCAATAATCGCATTGGTATTTTCCTGCTCCATTTTCGTCGCGCGATAGAGCAGAACGATAAGCACGCCGCCGACGGGAAGCAGATACAAAAGCCAGGGATTTGCCTCCCGCAGCCGGGTCGCGTCGGTGACGCTGATGTAAAAAAGACTTCCGATAAAGCCTCCGATGACGCCAATCAGCCCCGCAACCACCAGCCACTTGATAAAGGCTGTGATGATGCGCCGAATGATGCCCAGCTCTTTTTTTGATCCCTCCGACATAGCGCTCCTCCGTCCCGATTGCTGTGCCTTGCGGCAGCAGTATAAGTATAGCGCCGGGAAAAGGGAAATTCCACCATTTTCCGCATCGACGGCGCGGATTTTTGAGCGCTTCAGCCGGAGATGTGTTATACTGAATATCCATGTGAATTTCTTGAATTGAGGAGCCTTTATGTCTGAGTTAGAAAATGAGATTCGGCGGCGGCGGACATTCGCCATTATCTCCCATCCGGATGCGGGAAAAACAACCCTTACGGAAAAGCTTCTTCTGTACGGCGGAGCAATCCAGCTCGCCGGCTCCGTGAAGGGAAAGGCAACCGCGAGACACGCCGTCTCGGACTGGATGGAGCTGGAAAAGCAGCGCGGCATTTCCATCACCTCCTCCGTGATGCAGTTTGAATACGAGGGCTACTGCATCAACATTCTGGATACGCCGGGGCACCAGGACTTTTCCGAGGACACCTATCGGACTCTGATGGCGGCGGACAGCGCCGTCATGGTCATTGACGCCGCGAAGGGCATCGAGCCGCAGACACGGAAGCTGTTCCGTATCTGCGCCATGCGTCATATTCCCATCTTCACCTTCATAAATAAGCTGGATCGGGATGCCCGCAGTCCCTTTGAGCTGACCGAGCAGCTCGAAACCGAGTTCGGCATCGGCACCTACCCCATGAACTGGCCGATCGGAAGCGGCCGGGATTTCAAGGGCGTCTACGATCGGGAAAACCGGCAGATTCTGGTTTTCACGGAAAATCACCGGGGACAGAACCGGATTGAGCCCGTCGCCTGCCGTCTGGAAGACACCGAAGCGCTGGATGCTTTAATCGGGGAACGCCTGCGCCGGCCGCTGGTGGAGGATATTGAGCTACTCGACGGTGCCGGTTCCGAATTTTCCCTGGAGGAGGTGCGCGCAGGAAGGCTTTCCCCGGTTTTCTTCGGTTCCGCCCTGAATAACTTCGGCGTCGAGCCGTTCCTTGAAAGCTTTCTCCGGATGACGATGCCGCCGCTTCCCCGGACTTCCGGCGGGCGTCCGGTGGATCCCGTTGCGGAGGGATTCTCCGCCTTTGTATTTAAAATTCAGGCGAACATGAATAAGGCTCACCGGGACCGGATTGCCTTCCTGCGCATCTGTTCCGGGGTGTTCCACCGGGAAAGGGAATACTATCATGTGCAGGAAAAGAAGATGATCAAGCTTGCCCAGCCGCAGCAGCTGATGGCCGACGACCGCTCCATCATTAACGAAGCCTATGCCGGGGACATTATCGGCGTATTCGATCCGGGAATTTTCTCCATCGGCGATACGATCTGCGAAAAGGGCATGGATGTCTGCTTTGAGGGGATGCCTACCTTCGCTCCGGAGCATTTTGCTGCCGTCGAGCGCGTAGACACCATGAAACGCAAGCAGTTTGAAAAGGGCGTCGAGCAGATTGCGCAGGAGGGGGCGATTCAGATCTTCCACGAGCCCGGCGTCGTGATGGAGGAAATTATTGTCGGCGTCGTGGGTGTCCTGCAGCTGGAGGTTCTGGAATACCGGCTGCGGACCGAGTATGGCGTGGAAATCCGGCGCCGGGATCTTCCCTATGAGGAAATCCGGTGGCTGAAGGATCCGCGTCTGGATCCTTCCACGCTGAATCTTACAAGCGACACCAAGGTCGTAGAGGATTTCCGCGGCAATAAGCTGCTGCTTTTTACTGCGGAATGGTGCGTCCGCTGGGCGTTGGAGAAAAACGAAGGCCTGGAGCTTCTGGAATTTAACCGCAATGAAGCGCCGGAGCAGGAATAAGCCGGAAAGGAGCGGATTGCATGCGGCAGGAAGGAGTTGTCACCGCCGTATATGAAGACGGGACTGCCGATGTGGCGGTGGAGCGAGCCGCCATTTGCGGCGGAGACTGCAGTCAGTGCAGCGGCTGCATCTATGAAAACAAGCTGAAAGCCCGTGCGGTAAACCGCATCGGCGCGAAGCCGGGCATGCTGGTCGCCCTGGAGACGAACAGCCGTGAATTTTATACCGCCGCGGTCGCCGTGTATGTGTTTCCTCTGGTCGGTCTGATCCTGGGGTTTCTTCTCCCTTCTCTGTTCCATGCGCCGCAGGGGATCTGCATCGCGGCTGCCTTTGTTCTTGCGGCCGCCGGTGTCTGGCTGGCTTCCGCCGTCATGAAGAGAAGGCAGCGGGAAAATCCGGTCCCCTCGATCATTACCGCCATTGTTCCGCGGGATCGGGAGAGGGAAAGCTAACCCTCGAAAGACCCCTTCGGACTGTTTTTTCGCCTTTTTCCTCCGTTTTCGCCTATTATTACCTGTTTTTGTCCAAAAATAATCCTTTTTCCACGATTTGCGCGAAAGTCTCTTCGGAGAGCTTGAGAAAATCCGGCGGCGCATATAATATAAGTATGTATATTGTTTGCGACGTCTTTTTGGAACCATAAACCGTTCCGGGTACAGCTTTTCCGCCGCGGAAAAGCCCTCTTCGGACGGGAAAGAGGCTGCCGGCAGCAGCCGGAACGCAGTGCGGAGGGAACCCTATGCCAGAACTTCTCAGTTTAATCAAGACGAATTGCCGGGACTGTCATAAATGCATCCGATTCTGTCCGGTAAAGGCGATTAAGTATACCGGGCAGCAGGCCCATATCATCGACTCCCAGTGCATTCTGTGCGGACAGTGCTATGTCGTCTGCCCGCATGATGCGAAAGAAATCGCGGACGACCGGCCGCTGGTGGAGTCGTTCCTCAAAAACGGACAGCGGACCGTCGCCGCTGTGGACCCGTCCTTCGTCGCCGCCTTTGACGGAAGCGGGTTCAAGGCTTTCCGCACCGCCTTGAAGGAGTTCGGCTTCGCGGACGCCGTGGAATGCGGCATCGGAGCCACGCTCGTGAAGCAGGAATACGAAAAGCTGCTTCGGGAGGGTTCCCGAAGCATTATCCTGACTTCCGCCTGTCCGTCCATCAATTCCATGATTGAGAAATATTATCCGGACGTGCGGCAGTATCTTGCCCCCGTCATCTCCCCGATGGTTGCCACCGCCAAGCTGATAAAGCGCGAAGATCCGGACACCCGGGTCGTCTATATCGGACCCTGCATCGCCCGCAAGGCGGAAGCCACGGGAACGGAGGTCGACGCGGTGCTGACCTATACGCAGCTTGACGAAATGCTCACTTCCGCCGGGTATACCATTGACCGGCGCATGGACGCGGACCCCAAAACCCGGGAGCGCACCTTCGCCCTCTGCGGCGGAATTATCAGTACGCTGGACGTGCCGGAAAGCGACTACACCTTCCTTGCGCTCGACGGTATTCACCTGTGCAAATCCGTCCTCGCAGACATCTCGCAGGGTCATCTGGGCAAATGCTTTATTGAGCTTTCCGCCTGCCGGGGAAGCTGCGTCGGCGGGCCGGATCTGCGCAAGCACGACAACCACCCGGTGCAGAACTACATGGCTGTAAAGGAGTATGCCGGGCCGGAGGACTACGAGGTGGAGCCGCTGGATTCCGACGCCATGATTCATTCCTTTGTCAGCCGGCAGGTAACTTTGAAAATGCCGACCGAGGCGGAAATTTCCCAGATCCTGCATTCCATGGGCAAAATGACCCGCGCCGACGAACTCGACTGCGGCACCTGCGGCTACGATACCTGCCGGGACAAAGCCATCGCCGTCTACCGGGGCCTTGCCGATCCCAGCATGTGCCTTCCGTACATCATGGAAAAGTCCGAGCGCATATCCAGCAGCATCATTGACAACTCCCCCAACGGTCTCCTGCTTCTCAATGACGATTTTGAAATTCAGACCATCAACAAGGCCGCCATGGAGTTCATGAATGTAAAGCACCAGTCCGACGTATTGGGCGAGAATATTATCCGGCTTCTGGATCCCACCCCGTTCTTCCAGGTGTATGAGAGCGGCAAGAAAATCGTAAACCGGCGCATTTACGTTTCCGACTACAAGAAGTATTTTGATCAGACCATTATCCGCGATCACACCACGCATACGATCATCTGCATCCTCCGGGATGTTACCGATGAGGAAACGCAGCGGCAGGAGAAGGAGCAGCTGGGCCGCACCACGGCGGAAATCGCCGACCGCGTTGTGGACAAGCAGATGCGCATCGTGCAGGAAATCGCGTCGCTTCTGGGCGAAACGACCGCGGAAACGAAGGTTGCCCTGACGAAGCTGAAGGAGTCGATTGAAAATGAAGACACGGCAGAGTAATATCCGAAGCAGATACTTTGCGGATATCGGCTACCAGAGTCTGAACCATGACGGGGAGGAACTCTGCGGCGATCATGTTGAGATCGCGGAGTCCAGCGTAAATGACGGGGAACATTTTTCCAAGATCATTGTTCTCGCGGACGGGCTGGGAAGCGGCGTCAAGGCGAACATCCTTGCCATTCTCACCTCGAAGATTATCTCTACGATGCTTGCCGCGGACATGCAGATCGAAGATGCCGTCGAAACCATTGCCGCGACGCTTCCGGTAGACAAGAGCGTAAACACCGCCTTTTCCACCTTTACGATCTTTCAGGTCTTTGACAACCGCATCGCCCGGATTATTGAATATGAAAACCCGAATGTCATCCTGATCCGGGACGGAAAGAGCGTGGAATTCGCCCGATCGGTGAAAAACATTGACGATAAGGAAATCTCCTTCTCCGAAATAGGCCTGCAGGAGAATGACCTGTTCTTCCTCATGAGCGACGGCGTGCTATATGCCAGCAAAAACGGCGTCTATAACGACAAATGGGACCGGGATCATGTCATCTCCTACATGGAAACCTTCTATAACATCGGCTTTACGGCGAAGACACTGACCACGATTCTGCTCGATGAGACGAAAAAGCTGTACGGTGATCACCCGACGGACGACGCGACGGTCTGCACCATTCTCATCCGAAACCGTGAAACCGTCAATCTTTGCTTCGGACCTCCGGCGGTCTTCGAGGACGGGAAAAAGATGATGACCTTCTTTTTCGGCCGCGAGGGCAAGCACATTGTCTGCGGAGGAACAACCGCGAAAATCGCGGCGGATTTCCTCGGAAAGCCGGTGATTACCTCCGATCTGGAGCCCGATCCAGAAATTCCTCCGATCTCGACCGTAGAAGGCATTGATCTTGTCACGGAAGGCATCGTAACCATGAACCGGGTCGTGATCTACGCCAAGGATTATCTTGCGGACAACAGCTCGTTTGAGAAGTGGAGCTATAAAAAGGACGGCGCTTCCCAGATCGCCCGCATGCTGTTTGAGACGGCTACGGACGTGAACCTGTTTATCGGGAAAGCCGTCAACCCGGCACACCAGAATATGCAGCAGCTGAGTTTCGATGTCAAAATGCGTCTGGTGGACGAGCTGATTGACTGCCTGGAAAAAATGGGGAAAATCGTAACGGTGAACTATTTCTGAAAGCCAAAGGAAACGGTTCGGGGAGGGCGGATTCCAATTCCGCCCTCCCCGCTGATTTTTCTTTCGCTGCGGTCTGTATTTTCTCTCCGCTTCCTATTTTCCAACGCAGAAGCGGCTGAAGATCCGGTCCGTAATATCCGCCGAAACGCTCCGTCCGGTGATTTCGCCCAGCGCCTGCATTGCTTCCTCCACTTCCGTGAGTACGGCATCCGGCATAATCCGGGCGTCCAGGGCCTGCTTTGCTGCGTGCACGGACTCCAGCGCCCGCTTTACGGCATCCGCCTGGCGGGCGTTTGTCAGGATCTCTCCCGCCGGCACGGCCGGCACGGGATAAAGCTTTTCAATTTCCTCCTGCAGCCGGTCAAGGCCATCCCCCGTAAGGGAGCTGACGGAAACGGCCGGGATTCCCCAGCGCTCCGCCGTCGGCTGCGCTCCGGTGCGATCGTTTTTCGTAAAAACCAGGATCCGCTTCGGGGCACCGGCTTCCCGGGCAAGCTTTTCGTCTTCCGCGTCCGGTGTCCGGGTTCCGTCGATAACGATCAGCGCAAGATCCGCCCGCCGCAGTGCCTCCCGGCTCCGGTCAACGCCCAGCTGCTCGACCCGATCGTCGGTTTTCTCCTTCAGGCCCGCCGTATCAATCAGCCGCAGCGTGAGCGGGCCCATGCGGATCTTCTCCTCTATGGTATCCCGGGTGGTCCCGGGTATGTCTGTCACGATGGCCCGGTCATAGCCGACCAGTGCGTTGAGCAGGGAGCTCTTCCCCGCATTCGGACGTCCGACCAGGGCGACCGGGATCCCGTCCTTCATCAGCCGGCCTCGGGAAAAGGTCTCCGCAAGCGCCTGGAGCTGCGCAGCAGCGGATTCCAGCGTGCCCCGATACTCCTCCAGCCGGAATTCCTCGATATCCTCGTCCGGAAAATCCAGCACAGCATGAAAATGTGCGCAGATATCCCCAAGCGATGCATAGAGGCCGTCCATTTTCCGCTGCAGGGAGCCGCCCAGCTGGCCTGCGGCGTTTTTAGCGGCTTCCGCACTTTCCGCGTCAATAATATCGATAACGGCTTCCGCCTGGCTGAGATCCATGCGCCCGTTCATGAACGCCCGCCGGGTAAACTCCCCCGGTCCGGCCTGCCGAGCGCCAAGGGAGAACAGTGTCTCCAGAAGCTCCCGCAGAACCGTGGGGGAACCATGACACTGATATTCCGCCGTATCCTCTCCGGTATAGCTGCCCGGGCCGCGGCTCAGCGTGCACAGACACCAGTCCATCACTTTTCCGTCCGCAGCCAGAAGCTGCCCGTAGACCAGGGTCCGGTCCGGATAGGACGAGACCGGCTTTCCGGAAATCGGCCGGAAAATCCTATCCGCCAGTGCAATCGACTGCGGACCGGAGGTCCGAACAATGCCGATGGCGCAGATCTGCTGTCCCGTTGAAATTGCCGCAATTGTATCCATAGTGTTCATTCCGTCTTTGCCGCCGTGCATTTTTCCTTCCCGCATCGGAGTCGAAACCGGCACGGCCGCCCCCTTTCTTTCCGTATCCGCGCCCGCGCAGGCCGGGTTCCGGCCCGCGGGATATTCTTTCGCATTCCTTTCCTCGAAGAAATTGCTTTCCGGCGCTGCTCGCCTCTTCCTTTTTCCCATTCGCGGGAACGCGCCATTACCCTGTGCTTGCGGAAAAGGCCTCCAGCACGTTGAAGATGGTGTTTTTCGTCAAGTTGTCAATAATATCCAGAAACGTATCCGCGGGCTCTTTGCAGCCGGACTGAATCCAGTTCGAAATCAGCGAAAAAACTCCGTTGAGATAATACTCGTAAATATAGGAAAACTGCTCCTTGCGCAGGTGCAGGGGTGCGCCTCTTGCCTCCTCCGTTTCCCGGGCGCAGTTCCGTACGAACTCTTCGATGTGCGGCTTGAGCTTGCCGCTCAGATATCTGGTGATTTCTGAGCTGTATTTTGAATTCAGCAATGCGCAGAAAAATTCCTTGTTCTCTTCCAGAGCATCCAGGAGGACCGACGTTTTTTCCTTCCAGTTTTTCGAATTTACCCCGGACACCGAAAGATTCGACATTCTCTGGCTTGCCATCCATTTCAGAAGATCTTCGATCCCGTGGAAATGAAAGTAGAATGTTTTGCGGTTTACCGGACCGGCTGCAACAATGTCCTTCACGGTAATATCGTCAAGGGGCTTGGAGCACATCAGTCTTTCCATCGTATACATGATATGTTCATTTGCATACCCCGCCATTTGCCTGCTCCTTTTCTGGTCATTGTCAAACTCTGTATGTCTTTTTAGTCATTGTACCATTGTGTACCATTTACAGGCAAGCCGGAAGGGCATACTTTTGATCCGGAATTCATACCAGTAAGGAGGCTGCAATCATGCATTACGAGATGCTCCAGAAAGAAGGGAAAATTGGGACTATGACGGTGAAAAACCGTCTGGTAATGTCCGGTGTCGGCGTCATGACCGGGGACCCGGGCGGCCGGCCGGGAAAGCGTGAAATTGAATATTTCAAGGAACGCGCCAAAGGCGATGTCGGGCTTCTGATCACTGCGGTGACCCGAATAAACGACGACACCGGCGCCGTTTCCCCCACGCAGCTTTCCATGGCTGACGACAAATATATTGCCCCGATGGCGGAAATGGTAAAGGAAATTCATGCGCAGGGCTCCAAGCTCGTCGTGCAGCTGCATCATCCCGGCAGGCAGAACTTCGCCTTATTTGCGAATATGGCCGGCCGAATTTTCCGGGAAGGAGAGAAGCATCCGGTGCGCTGGGGGAAAATGCGGAAAATGCTCGGCAGCTCCGATACTGCCGCGATGTGCGATCCGCCCCTTTCCACCGTAGCGAAGCTTCTCCGTCCCAACCTCGCCCCCTCGGCAGTCCCCCTTGCGTATGGGGATACGGCCATCTACAATCAGCCGACAAGAGCCTTAACCGTAAAGGAGATTCTTGCGCTGGAAGATCAATTCGCGCAGGCTGCTCTGCGGGTGAAGAAGTCCGGCGCGGACGGCGTTGAGTTCCATGCCGCCCACGGCTACCTGATCTCCGAATTTTTCAGCCCCCATACAAATCGGCGCACGGACGCCTACGGCGGGTCCCTTGAAAACCGCACCCGGTTTCTGAAGGAAATTCTGGAAAAAACCCGGGCGCTTGTCGGTCCGGATTACCCCCTTCTTGTCCGCCTGAATGTAGACGAATTCTACCGCGACATCGGGATGCCCGGCGTAGGGCTGGAGCTGAAGGAAGGCGTGCAGATCGCAAAACTTACCGAAGCCTACGGAGCGGACGCCATTGACGTCTCCTGCGGTACCTACGAAACGCTCAATCACCTGATGGAGGTAACGACCTACCCGCTGGGCTGGCGCACTTACCTTGCCAAAGCCGTCAAGCAGGAAGTTTCGATTCCCGTGATCGCCGTCGGCATGATCCGTACGCCCGACCAGGCGGAAAGCCTGCTGGAAAACGGAAGCATGGACTTCATCGGGCTCGGCCGCCCGCTGATTGCGGATCCCTACTGGATGAAAAAAGCGGAGGAGGGCCGAAGTGAAGACATTGTACGGTGCATTGCCTGCCAGACCTGCAAAATGACGCAGATGAAGAACGCGCCCGGCGGAGAAACCGGCCGCTGTGCGCTGAATCCGAGGGCCTGTCATGAATATGAGTATCCTCCTGTCGGACGCAGGAATGGTGAGCAGAGGAAAGTCGTTATCGTGGGTGCGGGACCCGGCGGTTTAACCGCCGCCCGGGAACTTGCAATGCGGGATTTTGACGTCATCGTCTATGAAAAAGAGGCTTCCGCAGGCGGGCAGCTGCACCTGGCGGATAAGCCGCCCTGCAAGGAGAAATACGCGTGGCCGACCGTGGATCTCCTCCGTGCCGCCGAAAAAGCCGGAGCAAAATTTCTTTTCGGCCATAAGGCGGAAGCGGAGGAAATTCTTCGGCAGAATCCATACGCCGTGATTCTTGCCACCGGCAGCAGGCCCCGTGGGGCTTCCGTTCCCGGCGCGTCCCTTCCGAATGTATATACCGCCGCACAGATCCTGCGCGGGGACGCGGAGCTGCGGGATCGGGACATCCTGCTCTTCGGATCCGGCCTGACGGGCCTTGAAACCGCACATTACCTTATTAAAAACGGAGGGAACAGAATTTCCGTTTTCGACATGAGCAAAACGATTGCCCCGGGCGGTCCGATGCAGCAGGTGCATGATATCGTCCCGAAGCTGAAAAAAGCAGGCGTCGCCTTCTATCTGAACTCCAAGCTGCAGGAAATCACGGAATCCGGCGCATATATTGAGGACCTGCCGTCCAAGACCCGCGAGTTCATTCGGGCGGACGCCGTGGTTCTCTCCCTTGGCGTTGTGCCGGAAAACTCGCTTGCACAGCAGCTGAAAGGAAAGTGCGGCAGAGTCTATTCCGTCGGCGACGCCGTCAAGGGCGGCTTCATCATTGATGCGACGCTGCCCGCCTTTGAGCTTGCCCGCTCCCTGGAGTAGCGCCGTCCGCCGCTTCCGGCAAAAAAAGAGCCGATACATATCCCTCCGATACGTACCGGCTCTTCTGTTTTTCTGCCTATTCTCTTCCTGTCCGATGCTGCCGTGCAGCCGTTTCATCTCTGCGGTCGGAAATATAATAGCTCAGCGCCAGAAGGCTGTCGGAAAAATGCATGTTTTCCACCAGCATGGAGCTGTTCGGTTCCGTAATTTCCACGTTTGTGAAATTCCAGATCGCCTGAATGCCATAGGATTCCAGTTCCTCCGTCATCTTGACCGCGATGCCCTTCGGTACGCACAGTACCGCCGCGTCGACCTGATGGCTTGCAATATAGTCTTTCAGATCCGTTACCGCATGCACCGGAATCCCGTTCACTGCCGTACCGACCAGCGCCGGTTTCACGTCGAAGGCGCAGTCCAGTGTAAAGCCGCAGTTAGAAAATTCAAAGTTATTGATAAGCGCGCTGCCAATGTTACCGACACCGATCAGAATTGCGCGCATGCCGCGATCCATTCCGAGAATGGTGGCGATTTCCTTTCGGAGAGCCAGCACGTTGTATCCGTATCCCTGCTGTCCGAAATCTCCAAAGCTGCTGAAATCCTGACGAATCTGCGAAGGAGTCAATCCCAGCTGTTTTCCGAGCTCGCCGGAAGAAATGCGCGTGACGCCTTCCGCATTCAGTTCATCCAGTTTCCGCAGATACCGGGGAAGCCGCCGAATCACATTGTTTGAGACCTTAAGCCGTTTCACGATTTTTCTCTCCTTATTGCATCTTACCTCTGCCCGCGAGGGGCAGAAAACCTTGAAAAAATATACCATATTAGGGCGCTGTTTTCAAGATCTTATCCAAAAAGTGCACTGATTACTGGTGAAAATCGGCTGTTTTATTCATTTGGCTCTGGTTTTCGCACATTTCCATCCTTTTCTTCCAAAACCTGCCGTAACAGTTCCCGAAGTTCGGACAGCGTTGAAACCCGGGTAATGCGGGCACGGTACCGAGCCGCACCGGGAAGGCCCTTCAAGTACCAGGGAACCTGGTGTCTCGCCTCCAGACACGCGGCCCGCTCCCCCCGTACGGAAGCCAGAAGTTCCGTCTGCCGGAACGCTGCCTGCAGGCGCTCGGATAAGGGCGGAAGCTCCGGAACCGGTTCTCCGCGCAGCAGGGCGTTTCCCTGCTGAAAAATCCATGGGTTTCCAAAGGAGCCTCGGGCAATCATCGCAAGATCGCAGCCCGTATAGCGCAGAATATGGGCCGCGTCCTGCGGAGTAAAAATGTCTCCGTTTGCTATGACGGGAATGGAAACCGCCCGCTTGACTACCCGCAGAATATCCCAGTCGGCGCGCCCGCCGTACATCTGCACCTTCGTCCGGCCGTGCACGGCAATCGCGCTGGCGCCGGCCTGCTCGCAGACCTTTGCGAACGCCGGCGCGTTGACGCTTCCTCCATCCCAGCCTTTTCGAAACTTTACCGTGACCGGAACCGGAACCGCCCGGACCACCGCCGCAATCACTTCCCCGGCGAGATCCGGATCCCGCATCAGCGCCGATCCGTCGCCGGAACGGACAACCTTTCCGACAGGACAGCCCATATTGATATCGATGAGGTCCGCTCCGGAGTACTCCAGCGCAAGGCGGGCTCCTTCCGCCATGATTTCCGGTTCATGACCGAAAATCTGCACAGCGCAGGGATGATCTTCCTTCGGGATATAAAGCAGCGCCCGGGTTTTTCGATCTCCATAGACCAGCGCTTTGCTGCTGACCATTTCCGTTGCGGTCATCGCCGCACCGCAGCGTCGGCAGAGATGCCGGAACGCGAAATCCGTCACGCCGGCCATCGGCGCAAGGACAAGCTGCCCGTCCAGGGAAACCTTTCCGATGTCTACCATATCAGATCCAGCCCGACCGGACAGTGATCGCTGCCGGAAATCTCCGAAAAAATCCAGGGTTCCCGGATGTTGCCCCGCAGACGCCTGGAAACGAGAAAATAATCGATGCGCCAGCCTACGTTGTTCGCCCGGGCGTTTCCTCGGTAGCTCCACCAGGTATAGGCGTCCTTCCGATTCGGATATACGGTCCGGTAGGTATCCAGAAATCCTGCCGCGAGCAGTTCCTCGAACTTTCCGCGCTCCTGCGGGGAATAGCCGGCGTGGCCCTCGTTGGCTTTCGGATGCTTCAGATCGATCGGCTCGTGCGCTACGTTCATATCACCGCATATAATCACCGGCTTTTTCCGATCCAGATCCTGCACATACGCCCGGAAGGCGTCTTCCCACGCCATCCGGTAATCGATCCGCCGCAGTTCGTCCTGCGCGTTGGGCGTGTAGACGCAGACAAGGTAAAAATAGGGGAATTCCAGTGTTACGCAGCGCCCTTCGTGGTTATGCTCCTCTGCGCCGATTCCGCGGGTCGCCCGCAGCGGGACGTGCCGCGTAAACACGGCGGTTCCGGAGTATCCCTTGCGATCCGCATAATCCCAGTACGACGTATAGCCGGGCAGTTCCAAATCCAGCTGCCCCGCCTGTAGCTTGGTTTCCTGCAGGCAGAAGCAGTCCGCGTTCAAGCGGAGGAATGATTCCACAAACCCCTTATTCTGCACCGCCCGCAGGCCGTTTACATTCCACGATACAAATCTCATTTTTTTGACTCTCCCGTCTCGCCGGCAGCAAAGAGCTCCGCCGTTTTATACGGCCGGGCAATGCCCGCCTGATACAGGCGCGGCGCCGGCCCGTCTGCCGTACTCTTTGTTTCCTCTGTGCGCACGGCAATCAGCTTATGAATCGGCACGCCTTTGGCGTAAAATTTTTTTTCATAGTCCGTCATGATATCGGAAGGGCCGCCGGCATGGAGGTCGTCCGTCTCCAGCCGGATCTGCCATCCCTCTTTCCGGAACTCCTCGAGGGACCAGGCAAAAAGCGGCGCGTTGTCCGTCTTAAAATGGACTTCGCCGCCCTGCTGCAGCGCCGTCGCGTATTTTCGCAGAAAGATCGGTGCCGTCAGACGGTGCTTCGCGTCGTGGCTTTTCGGCCAGGGATCGCAGAAATTTACATAGATCCGATCCACTTCGCCGGCATCAAAAAGCTCGGGCAGCTGCGCGGCGTCGCGCTGCAGGAAGCGGACGTTGGCAAGCTTCCCATCCTTCGCCTTTTCCATGGCCATAACCAGCGCTTCCGATACAATTTCCACCGCGAGAAGAAACCGTTCCGGATGCTGCCTGGCTGTCTCTGCGGTGAAGGATCCTTTTCCGCACCCCAGCTCTACATCCAAGGCCTGGTATCCCGGAAAAGAAGCCCTCCAGTTCCCCCGAACGGTCTCCGGTTCCCGGATCTGAAACGCTGCGCAGGTTTCCAGCCGTTCGCGCAGATGAGGTTTTTTTCGCATTCGCACATTGATCACCTGTTGCAAAGAATACCACAAGGACCGCACCCGTTCAAATCGCACAGCCCGGCGAAATTCGGAGCGGTTCCTTTCCGGATTTTTCCGGTTGAACTGCGCTGCAAAACGTGATATCTTAAGTAGCGCAGCATTGAAAGTCGCTGTACTTCGGGAAATCCGCCGGGGTGTTGCGCAGTTGGTAGCGCGCCTGCTTTGGGAGCAGGAGGCCCGGGGTTCGAGTCCCCGCACTCCGACCAGAAAGGCCGTATCTGTCTCCGATCTATCGACGAATCGGACGGATATGGCCTTTTTCCTGTTTACCGCCTTTCTCTTCTAGGAGCATGATTTCGTGGATGCTTCGAGCGGAATTTCTCCCGTTTCCTCCATCCAGGTCCGCAGCGTATGCAGTCCGCTTTCCAGTTTCGTCGGGCTCCCTGCGGAGCATAGGGCGACCCGGAGATAGTGCCGGTCCTCTTCCTGTGCGGCGGAAAAGCGCTGGGAATGATATACCCGGATTCCCCTCCGCAGGAGATCCTTTTCGACCACCGCCGCGGGTTCGCGCGTGGCGATCGGAACCCAGCGGAAATAACCTTCCCGCCCGCTGTCCGGCAGAATGTCCCCGAACAGGTCCGTAAAAATCTTTCCCGTTTTTCGGGTCATCCGCCGTTTCTGCTCAGCGATTTTATAGGCTGCACCGCTCAGGATCAGTTCCGTGATCACCTCGGCATCAAAAGAGGACGTCTTGATGTTGATATTCGCAAGGCCGTGCAGAATCTGCTTCCGGTATTCCCCGCCGAACGCCGCGTAGGCGATGCGCAGTCCGGGGCACAGGCTTTTCGACATGCCGCAGATATAGATGCTGCGGCCGTCTAATAGATCGTACATCGAAGGGATCGTTTTCTGCTCCGACGCCTGGAGCCACGCGGCGATATCGTCCTCCATCAGAATCAGGTGATTTCTGCGGATCACGTCCGCCAGGTCCCGGCGCCGGGAAAGAGGAACCGTCACAGTCGTCGGATTGGCATACGCCGGCATCAAGTAGATCCCCTGCAGGCGATTAAGCCGGCACTGCTGCTCGAGCGCGTCCGGCCGCATGCCCTCCCCGTCGCCCTCTACAGGAATCAGGACAATACGCAGCAGTTTCGCAAGTTCCATGAAATTGGAGTAGGTGTAGAAGTCCGTGGCAATCCGGTCGCCCGGAGAAAACAGGGACAGCATCATTACGGTCAGCGCGTTCTGCGCTCCGGAGAAGATGGCCACATTCTCCTCCTTTGGATGCACGCCCAGCTGTTCCATCCAGCGCATCCCGGCCGCCAGCTGATGCGGGTGCCCCGCCGGGTAGGAATAGGCGTACAGGTCCCGAAGATATCCTTTCTCAATCACGGCGGAAGTCGCTTCTTCCACTAGGGCGCTGTATTCGCTGAAGCCGTTGACCGCTCCCAGCTCGATATATGGTTCTCGCGGGTCTCCGCTGATCAGTGCGGTTTCTTCGGTTGCGTGGGGCGCCACAAACGTGCCGCGGCCGACCACGCCGTACACTAAACCTTTCTTTTTGCACGTTTCGTACACCCGGGTAATCGTGGTATAGTTCAGGTCCAGATAATCCGCGATCTCCCTCTGGGGCGGAAGCTTGGTTCCCGCCTGCAGACGGCCGCTGCGGATGTTTTTTTCCAGATCCTCTGCAAGGGACCGGCAGTAGGGCGTCTGCAGCGACGCCTTGTCGGGTTTCCAGGTCAGCGGATAGCTGTCAAAGGAATTTACAGGCATACGGCACCTCCGGTTTCTTGGATCCGGTAAATTGTTTTACATACAATATAAAGATTGTATGTATTATATAAAACTGCTACTCTCATTACAAGAGAAAAATCGCTGCCCGACCGCGTCAAGTTGTTGCGGAGTTTTTTCTTGACAGAGATCAACTGGCAAGATTATTCCTACATGCCCCCAGACTGCGAATCCATCTCTGTGTCGCACTGTTG
>OMTF01000026.1 GCA_900313925.1 uncultured Eubacteriales bacterium
CAGTGCCGAAAATACTTGTTTGGCGACGAACCGGGAAGATAGGTCAATGCCAACACGAAACCGCTCCGACACGGAGCGGTTTTTTGTTGCCTTTCGACAGGTCCGCCGCTATAATGATACAGACCGCAGCCGAACCGGCAGGGAACGTACGGCAGAGAAAAATATACCCCGCATGGAACCGGGAGAAAGGACCTTCACGCCTCCGCCCCGGAGACGAAGAAGAAAGAGACGGCTATGAGCAAGGCAGATGAAATCTTTATTGCAAACTGCAAAGACATACTTGAAAACGGCGTCTGGGACACGGACCGGGAGGTCCGGCCGCACTGGGAAGACGGCACGCCCGCGCATACGGTGAAAAAATTCGGGATTATCAATCGGTATAATCTATCGGAAGAATTTCCCATCCTGACGCTGCGGCGCACGTACTGGAAAAGCGCCGTTGATGAGCTTCTCTGGATCTGGCAGAAAAAATCCAACAATGTGCACGAGCTGCGCTCCGGCGTGTGGGATGCCTGGGCGGATGAAAACGGCTCCATAGGAAAGGCCTATGGTTATCAGCTGGGCGTAAAACATCATTACCCGGAGGGGGACATGGACCAGGTCGACCGGGTTCTATGGCTTCTGAAGAATGATCCAGCCTCCCGCAGAATCCTTACGAGCCTCTATAATTTCCAGGATCTCTCCGAGATGGCGCTGTACCCTTGCGCCTATTCCATGACGTTCAACGTATCCGGAAACGTTCTCAATGCGATCCTGAACCAACGATCACAGGACATGCTTACGGCAAACAACTGGAATGTTGTGCAGTACAGCGTACTTACCATCATGATGGCGCAGGTTTCCGGGCTGGTTCCCGGGCAGCTTATCCATGTGATCGCCGACGCGCATATCTATGACCGGCATGTTGACACGGTCCGGCGGATCCTGGAAAATCCGTCGCTGCCTGCACCGACGTTCCATATTGATCCGACCGTGAAGGACTTCTATGCCTTTACCCGCGACAGCTTTTCCATGGAGAATTACCGGTACAACGAATTTTCGGAAAAAATCCCGGTTGCCATCTGACGGAAGCAATACGCGCCCTTAGCACCGTGGAAGAAACCGCGGGCCGGTTGAAAAAACACGCTTCTCCGATAATTTGGCGCAGATACAAGGGGATATCTGCAAGGTCTCTTTGTATGGCCTGCGTAATCGAATAATATCATTCCGACGCATCTCTGGATGCCCACTAATTGCTTATTCTGACAGGATGCACCGCCATGCTGTCAAAGGGAGGTTTTTACGCACCGCTTAAGCGTTCCTGAACAAAGGCCTTCGTCAATGACTTAATATAATATAAAGCGAGCTCCTCGTGCGAGGAGCTCGTAATTTTACATTCCCATGCCGGACCAGCGGAAAGCGGGAGTTACCACCCGTTCCGATCAGGTGGCGGAAGATTCTTCCTTTTCCTTCTTTTCTCTGCGTTCCCGCAGCGCTGCTTTTCGGCTCAGATCGATCCGGCCGCGGTCGTCGACATTAATAACTTTCACCCATGTATAGTCGCCGACATGGAGCACGTCCTCCACTTTTTCGGTCCGCTTGTCTTCCAGGTCCTTAATCTTAATCAGGCCGTCCTTGCCGGGAGCCAGTTCGACCCAGGCACCGAAGTCGGAGCGAATGTTGCTGACTTTTCCGTAATATAGCGCACCGATTTCCGGCTCAAACACGATGTCCTCGATGATCTTGCGGGCACTGCGGCAGGCTTCAATATCCTTGGAGGCGATGTAGATGGTACCGTCGTCGTTAATGTCAATCTTGCAGCCGGTGGTGGCTGTGATCTCCTGAATTACCTTTCCGCCGGAACCGATGACCTCGCGGATCTTGTCCGGGTTGATATTCATCTGAATCATCTTCGGAGCGGTCGCCGCAAGCTCCCCGCGCGGCTCCGGAATGGTAGGAAGAATGACCTTGTCAAGGATTTCAAGGCGTGCAGCGCGGGTCATTTCAAAGGCACTTTTTACGATTTCATGCTTTAAGCCGTCATTTTTCAGGTCCATCTGAATGGCGGTGATGCCGTCCTTCGTACCGGCGACCTTGAAGTCCATTTCTCCATGGAAGTCTTCCACGCCCTGAATGTCGATGAAAGTCGAAAAATCGTCGCCGTCCTGAATCAAGCCGCAGCTGATGCCGGCGACGGGCGCCTTAATCGGCACGCCGGCGTCCATCAGTGCCATCGTTGTTCCGCAGATGGAGCCCTGTGAGGTGGATCCGTTCGAGGAAAGGACCTCCGAAACGACGCGGATGGCATAGGGGAAATCTTCCACGGAAGGAATCACGCAGTCCAGCGCTTTTTCCACCAAGGCGCCGTGACCCTGCTCCCGGCGGCCGGTGGAACGCGCCGCCCGCGCTTCGCCGGTGGAATACGGCGGCATGTTGTAATGGTGCATGAAGCGCTTTTCCGTTTCCTCCCAGATGGTATCCAATTTCTGGGCATCCGAAAGGGTCGAGAGGGTGGCGATGGAAAGCACTTGCGTCTGGCCGCGGGTAAACAGGGCGGCCCCGTGCACTCTTGGAATGACGTGCACTTCGGCGCCCAGCGGACGGATTTCATTCATGGCGCGGCCATCCACGCGATGCCCCTCCAGAAGCCAGCGCTTTACAATCTTCTTCTGCATTTTATACAGGATTTCATCCATGTAATCCATCATATCCGGATGCCCTTCCAGATATTTTTCCTGTACTTTTTCTATCCATTCGTTAACACGGGCTTCCCGCACGTTCTTATCGTCGGTGTCCATGCAGTATTCCATGCCTTCCATGTCATTTTCGCACAGGAGGTTGAACAAGTCCTCGTCGAAAGCGGCGTGCTCATATTCGAATTTGGGCTTTCCGACTTCCGCAACCATTTGATCGATCAGATCCAGCACCGGCTGCAGATGCGCATGCGCCTGTACAATGCCTTCGTACATGACGTCGTCGGGAACCTGGTCCGCTTCCGACTCGATCATAACGATCTTTTTATGCGTGGCGGCAACGGTCGTGATCATTCGGTTTCCGCTGTGGCGCTCCTCCTGCGTCGGATTGAACAGATACTTCTCACCATCCCAGCCCAGCACAATGCCCGCAATCGGTCCGTTGAACGGAACGTCGGAAATCGAGACAGCGGCGGAGGCGCCGATCATGGCGGTAATTTCCGGAGAGCAGTCGTAGTCGACGCTCAGCACTTCGCAGGCGATGACGACGTCATTGCGAAGATCGGAGGGAAACAGAGGCCGCATGGGCCGGTCTATCAGGCGGCTTGCCAGAACCGCATTCAGGCTAGGCTTTCCTTCCCGGCGCATAAACGAACCGGGAATCCGACCAACAGCATACAGTTTTTCATTGAAGTCAACGGAAAGCGGGAAGTAATCCACGCCGTCTTTTGGCCGGGGAGAGGCGGTGCAGGTTACGAGGACGGTCGTTTCTCCGTACCGAACCAGAACAGAGGCATTGCAGAGCTCCGCCATTTTTCCGACTTCCAGGGACAAAGGACGGCCTTCAAATTCCATTTCAAATTTTTTATACTTTGGAAATTCCTTGTGTGTGGTAATGATTTCCATAAAATCTCCTTTCGGGATCATATGAGGTGGACACGGAGACCGGCTCTCTTTAGCCCTTGAAACCGCATCCGAAAAATCGGGTGCAGATTCAAACACTAAAGGAAGCGGCCTTTTTCGAAGGGCAGAAAAACGGAGACAATATGAAATTGTCTCCGTTCCTAAACGTTCTATACCCCTCAGATGCGGCGCATATGCGTCACTTGCGGATGCCGAGCTTTGCAATAATTGCTCTGTAACGCTCAATATCCGTTCTTGCCAGATAGTCCAGCAGCCGACGGCGCTTACCGACAAGCTTGTACATTCCCAAACGGCTGTGGTCGTCGTTCGGATGGTTCTTCAGATGTGCAGTCAGCTGGTTGATGCGTTCCGAAAGAATGGCAATCTGCACTTCCGGAGAACCGGTGTCGTTGTCACTGCGCTTGTTTTCCGCAATGACAGCACTTTTCTGTTCTTTTGTAATCATAGGATCTCCTTTCTTTTTGCGAAACCCAGCGTCTAAGCCGCAGGCGGAAAGGATCTCTGCACAGCAGACGGTATTCCTGCAGCATGGAGCGCGGGCACATATGTCAGCATGTTAACACCGGCGCAAGATTTTGTAAAGGTTTTTTTAGGAAAATAGGACAAAAAACAGGGCAAATTGAGTGCAAAAGAGAACTTCCGTGCAGAAGAAACGGGCGATCGCAAAAAGCGGCTGCCGCCATCGTTGGAAAGCGCCTGACTTCGCGGTATAATCAGGACAGGGAAAAGGGAAAGGAGCGCATGCCATGGAAAACAGAACGGACATGACCGTCGGCGTAGGCTGGAAGCATGTGGTTCACTTTTCCCTGCCTCTGATGCTTGGGAATTTCCTGCAGCAGCTTTACAATACCGTCGACGGCATCATCGTCGGGCAGATGATCTCCGAAGAAGCCCTGGCAGCCGTGGGAAACTGCTCCATGCTGATTTTTCTCTTTCTTGCCATTGCGATGGGGCTTTCCAACGGCGCCACGGTAGCGCTCTCTCAGTATTTCGGGGCGCGGCAGGAAAAAAATATGCGGCTATGCGCGTCCAGCGCAATCCTGCTTCTTGTCGGACTGGGGCTTGTCTGCGCAGCGGCGGGAGCCGCCTTCGCAACACCGCTGCTGCAGGGGCTGATGGGGACGCCGGAAGGGCTCGTTCTGACGTTCAGCGAAAGCTATTTTCGGATTTATGCCATCGGGCTCCTGTTCCAGTTTGCGTATAACATTCTGGCAGCGGTTCTTCGCGCCGTGGGCGACAGCCGCGCCACGATGTATTTTCTGCTGATTTCCTCGATCCTGAATATCGGGCTGGATCTGCTGTTTGTGGGAAGTTTTCACTGGGGCGTTGCGGGGGCCGCGGCGGCGACGGTCCTGTCCCAGGCAGCCAGCGTTGGCTTCAGCTGGCGATATATTATGCGGCATTACGCCGTGTTCCGTTTCCGGCGGGGCGAATTCGTTTACGATCGCCGGATGGGCGCAATCTGCCTGAAGATGGGAGTTCCGACGATGTTGCAGCAGGGCGCGGTGGCGCTGGGCGGCGTGATCATGCAGCGCCTGGTCAATTCCTTCGGCGGGCAGCTTATGGCAGCCTATACGGTAGGGAACCGGGTGCAGAATTATGCCTTTATTCCCATCTTCGGATTTAATTCCGGAATGGCGGTCTTCTCGGGGCAGAACATCGGGGCAGGGAAGACGGAGCGGGTTCAGGAGGCGATCCGCAGAGTGGAGCTTCTTTCCGTCGCTTTCGCGCTGGCTATCTCTGCCCTTTCCTATGCCTTTGCGGGCGAAATCTCTGCGGCGTTCGGCGTGCAGGGAGAAAGCAGAACCATGGCGGTGGAGATGATACGCTTCATGAGCCTGTATCTGTTCCTCTTTGCCATTTATCTGCCCCTGATGGGGCTGCTTCAGGGCGCGGGGGATACGTTTTATACGATGCTCTGTTCCATGCTGACCTTGGCGCTTCGCGTCGCAACGGCCTATTTTCTTGTCTTTTTCTGCCATATGGATTATCATGCCACATGGGTTTGTATTCCGGTCGGATGGGCGCTCGGCGTCCTGATGGGCGTGGGGAGATACCTGTCCGGAACATGGAAGAAGAAAAGCATTGTCCGACGGGAGGAGGAGAACGGATGACCAGCACAGATTTTTTCGCTTTGATATCGCGCATGAAATATATCTCCCGCTGGGGATTGATGCGCAACTCGGTACCGGAAAACATTCAGGAGCACAGCCACATGGTCGCAGTCGTCGCGCACGCGCTTGGCGTGATCCGAAGAGACATCTACGGAATTGCCTGCGATCCGGAGGCCTGCGCCGCCGTCGCCCTGTATCATGACGCGTCGGAAATCCTGACGGGCGATCTCCCGACACCGATAAAATACAACAACGAAGAGATTATGGACGCATATCATAAGGTGGAGGACCTGGCGTCCCGGAAACTGCTGTCCATGCTGCCGGAGGCGCTGCAGCCGACCTTTTCGGACATTATCTGCGGGGAAACGGCAAAAGCGGTCTATCCACAGGTAAAAGCGGCAGATAAAATCTGCGCGTATATTAAATGCATTGAGGAGAGGAAGGCCGGCAATCGGGAATTTTTGTCTGCGGAAAAGCAGATCCGTACGGTTTTGGAAGCGTCTCCGCTGCCGGAAGTAAAATATTTCATGGAGCAGTTCATCCCGAATTTCGAAAAGAACCTGGACGAACTCGGAACGCTGCGGGAGGCGGAAGATCTATGAAGCAGGAAAAGCTGGATCGCATCAGCGAGCTTACGCGGATTGCCCGTGAAAGGGAATTGACGGAAAGCGAAATTTCGGAGCGGATGGTTCTCCGGCAGGAATACATTGCCGAATGGCGGCGGGGGACCCTAGAGGTTCTGGACAATCTGTACATTGTTACAGGGGACGGAAAAAAGCATAAGGTCCAGAAAAAGAAAAGAAGCTGAAGCGGCGGAAAAGAGTGCAAATACCCGGGGAAGAAGTTCATTCTCCCCGGGAAAATTCTCGAAAAACCCTTTTTTAAGATAACTTAAAGTGGAAAGAATATGATACGGGCAATAAAGCAAAGGGATGACAGAACTATGCAAAAAAACAGAAAAAGAAAAACAAGTGCTGGCGTTACCGCCATTCTGCTCATTGCCGCGATGCTCTGCATGAGTCTTGGCGCCTATGCGGAAGGCGAAGCGGGCGGGGGAACGCCTCCGGGGGGAGGTATGCCCGGAGGTGCGGACACCATGACGTACGACTACACCGGGACGCTGGAGGGCATCTGCAGTGCAGACGGGACCGAGGTAACATCCAGCGCGGAAACGATTGCCTCCACCCAGGCGGATGTGAATGCTGCCCTTGCATCAAACGGCGGAACGCTGACCATTACGAAGGGAACGCTTACGAAGTCGGGTGATGACGATAATGGGGACAACTGCAATTTCTACGGCATTAACTCCATTGTACTGAGCAGCGGCGACGAGTCCCTTGCGGCGATAGACAATTCGGATCTTTCCGCAGAGAGTTCGGGATCCAATGCCCTGTTTGCAACGGACGGAGCGACCATATACGCCTATAAAGATACAATTCACACGACCGCAGACAACTCCCGCGGAGTGGACGCGACTTATGGAGGCACCGTGATTGGAACGGCGCTTACGATTACGACGGAAGGGGATCACTGCGCGGCGCTCGCGACCGACCGCGGCGGCGGATACATTTCCGTTACGGACAGCTCACTGAGCACCAAAGGGTCGGGGTCTCCGCTCCTTTACAGCACCGGAGACATTGAAGTCAGCAACCTGACCGGAACGGCCTCCGGGAGCCAGATCGCCGGGATGGAAGGCCTGAATACGATCCTTATTTACGATTCGGAACTGTCGTCCTCCATTACGGACGCAACGGCAAGCGATCCGGTTGCAAACGGGATTATCCTCTATCAGTCCACGTCCGGAGACGCGGAAGCCAAAACCGGGGACAGCGCGACGTTCCAAGCGGTAAATTCCAGTCTGTCCAGCTCCATTTCCTCCGGCGCGATGTTTTATGTGACAAACACCACCGCCAATATTCTGCTGCAGAATACGGTTCTTTCCTTTGACAGCGAGGCGGCCGATCTGCTTTACATCGCAGGAAATGACGCAAACAACTGGGGTACGGCCGGCTCCAACGGCGGAACCGTTTCCCTTACGGCAAGACAGGAACAGCTGGAAGGAAACATTACGGTGGACACCATCAGCTTTCTGAACCTATATCTTCTGGAGGGAACCACTTATACGGGGGCGATCCGGACCGAAGAAAACGCGAACGGCACATCCAGTGAAAGCGGCATCACGGTAAATCTGGATGCAGATTCCGTCTGGGTCGTCACAGAAGATACGACGATTGCAAATCTCAATGCCGAAGCGGGGAGCAAAATCGTAGACGCAAACGGCGATCCCGTATCCATCGTCGCCGGCGGCAGCACGGTACAGCAGGGGACAGGGAGCGTAACCGTGACCGTAACCGGAAGCTATGGTACCGCCGTGACCACCGATGCGGGCAACGAACTTTACACAGACTATATTGACCGTACCGCGTTTGATGAAAGATACGGCACGGAAACTGCATTTTCGGCGGAAACGTTAGCAGCGGAAACGGATACGGCTGCCGACAGCGGCAGCGGGACCGAAAGTGCGGCGACGGAGGAACAGGGCGGACAGAGCAGCTGGGTTCTCATCCTGGTTCTTGTCCTTATCGCAGCGGCGATCCTTGTCGGCATTCTCGTACATAGCCGCCACAGAAAAAAGGAATAGAGCGGACCGGTTTCGGCACCGTCCCCTGCAGAGCATTTCGGAGCGCCTGCGGGGGACGGTTTTCCGCACCTTTGCAGGCAGGAAATTGCTTTCCATACAATGTTGCCCTTGCAATGCGCAGGGACTTTTACTAGGGTGGAAACAGAGGAAAAATACTTATGGGAAAGCGGGTGCGCAGAATATGGGACAAGAAAACCGAAAGGAAGCGAATCGCGCCCTCTATGATCGCATTAAAGAAAGCTTTGATCGGCAGACTTTCCTGCAGCTTATCGGGGCGAAACTAGAGAGCGTGGAACCGGGAAAGGTCGTGATCAGCTGCGAAAGGCGAAAAGATCTCTCACAGCAGCATGGATTCATTCATGCCGGAGTGGTTTCCAGCATCGCGGACGTTGCCTGTGGCTATGCGGCAATGAGCATGAAAAGCGAGGGGGATGTTCTGGCCGTAGAGTATAAGATTAATCTTATCCGGCCTGCGGCGACAGACAAAGTAACGGCAACCGCGACGGTCATCAAAGCGGGCAGGACGCTGACGATAGCCGAAGCGTCCGTTACCGGGACGGACGGCAAGCTCATTGCAAAAATGCAGTCTACGGTTATGTCCGGAAAGTAAGGGGAAAAAGAGCCGGCCGTGGCATGAAAAAATGCTCCAGCGATGCAGCCGGAGCATTTTTTCTTCAGTTTGAGGGATGTAAGAGATGTAGGAGAAAGAAAAGTGTTGTGTAAGGAATTCCTTATCACGACTATAAGATACTGGACATTTATGTCGCTGTCGTGAATCGAAAAAAAACAAATTGTAAACAACTTCCTCCTAAAAGGAGGGGAAATGGGAGAATTTCAAAAGGTCCGGCCGGAAAAGAAAAATTGCTCCGGCGGGCAGCCGGAGCGATTTCTGCTTTGGGATGTTGGAGAAAGAAAAGTGCTGTGTAAGAAGTTTCTATCGATGGGGAAAGAATACAGAAAAAATATGACGGGATCATGAATCACGGAAAAACAAATTGTAAACGGTTTCGTAAAATCTGGACTTTTTCTGCCCCGTAAGTTGACAAAAGCGGAAAATAACAGGTAAGATGAACCCGTACCGTATTGTAAATAGAAAAGGAACGGTAAAGGAGGTACCTGCGATGCAGATCAAATTCTATCAGTGCAAGCACTGCGGAAACATCATTGCTTATGCAAAAAGCAGCGGGGTAAAGGTGTCCTGCTGCGGGGAACCGATGGAAGAAATGATTCCGAACACAACGGACGCGGCACAGGAAAAGCACATCCCGGTTTGGACACAGGAGGGAAACAAAGTTTCCGTAACGGTGGGAAGCACGTTGCACCCGATGACGCCGGAGCACTATATTCAGTGGATCTGTCTGCAGACTAAAGAGGGAAACCAGCGAAAGGAACTTGCCCCCAACACGGATCCCAAAGCCTGCTTTATGCTATGCGATGGGGATGAAGTGGAAGCCGTATACGCGTATTGCAACCTGCACGGCTTCTGGAAAGGCTGACCGCAAGCGATGCAAGACCTGCCTTCGAAAGAAGGCAGCTTTTTTTTCCAAAAAAGGCCGATCAAAGTGTAGCAGGGAGCACAATTCCGAACCGGGCGCTCTACTATAATAAATCCAGAACGAAAAGCCGCGAAGTTCGCGGGAAAGAAAGGGACGCAAAGAAATCTGGATACACAAGGGGGAAACATCATGGCATCAAAACTTTATGCAGATAACACGGTCCGGGACTTTACCAAAGCGGTGGCCGATCCCGAAGGAATGCCCCAGGGAATAAGCGTGCTTGCCGCCTCTGCAGCCGGCATGACGGCGATCGCCCTGCGAGCAGCGTTAATCAGTAAGAAGGAACGTCCGGAGGGAACAAAGGATGAGCAGCTGGAAGAATGCATAAAAGTCCTGGAACTGGCGCGCGGAAATATGCTGTATCTGATGGACGACGGCATCCGCGCCGAGCAGCCGTATAAAAAATACGCGGCTTCGGATTTGACCAATACGGAAAATGTGGAGCATTTTCAGGCATCTCTGCGCGTTGCAAACACAATTCCGACCGATCTGATGTACAAAATGCAGGATCTGTCCCGCTATCTGATTTACCTTGCCGAGGAAGGCAGTCAGGAAGCTCTTGACGATACAGCGATTGCGCTGCAGCTGTGCAAGTCGGTTCTGCACGGGGCGCGCGCGGTAATTCTGGCAAGGGCGCAGAAGATGACGGATGATATTTTTGCCATGACGATTCGCAGGGAAGCGGAGATTCTTTTCCAGGAAACCCTGCCGAAAATCGACGCGGCGCTGGATACCGTCGAGGAACGGTTGAAAAGAGAGGATCCATAAGCGATGCAGATTCTCTCAGTGGCCCCGATACGGGAACGGCTTTGGCAGCAGATTTCCGAGAAGAGACAGGCTCTGCAGAACACGCCCCGCCTGGCAATTCTGCGCTGCGTAGAAGGGGCGGAAACCGCGGCGGCGGAAGAAAAGATTCGCCGGGCCTGCCGGAAAGCCGAAGCGGAGGTCTGGACCGCGGCGCTGCCGAATTATATGGATGAGAGGCTTCTTGTCAAAGCCGCGCACCAGGTGGGCGTGGACCCTTCCGTGCAGGGCATCTGCGTGTTCTGCCCGGAAGCCTACGATAAAGGCCGAATCGGAGCGGCGATCGGAACCGGCAAGGACGTGGGAGGCTTCGGCTTTTCGGACGGCGGAATTTATCCTCCGTGCGCCCTGGAGGCCGTGATGCGGGTAATCGCAGCCTACGGCCTCAGCGGCAAAGGAAAAACCGCGGCGATTCTGTATCGGGATAAACCGTTTGCCGAATCGCTCGGTGCGGCGCTGGTCCAAACGGGTGCGGAGGTGAAAGTATGCCGATGGAAGCAGCCGGGATCAGAAAAATTCTGCCAGGATGCCGAGCTTCTCATTTCAGCCGTTGGAATTCCGGGGGCGGTAGGAAGGGAATATCTTTCCAACGGACAGACCGTTCTGGACGCAGGATGCGGCATGAACCAGGAAGGGAAGATATGCGGAGACTTTGCGCGGGGAGCAGCCGAGCGGGCGGAAACAGCCGTCCTTTCCCCGGAAGGTCTGGACGCGCTTTTCCCGGAACTGCTGGTTCTGCATCTGCTGGAAGCCGCCGAAAGGCAGGAAAAAGAGAGAAATTACTGAGAAAAAAGATTGACAAACACAGGGCTTTTTGCTACAGTATGGGAGCGCTCCAAAGACAGCAGGTCGGGCAACTGTAAATCCTGCCGAGGAAAGCAAACGAAATGCTTATTGCCTCTGTCGTCTTCGGATAGACAGAGGTTTTTCTTTTGAGCGTGAATTTCATTGTGGAGGTGAAACACATGCCGAACGCCAAAGCTCTGGAAGAGAAGAAGGCGGTTGTCGATGCGCTGACGCAGCGCCTGCAGAACTCGGAATCGGGCGTCTTTGTTGATTACAAGGGCATTACCGTGGAGGAGGATACGGCGCTTCGCGCAGAGATGCGCAAGGAGGAAGTGGAGTATTCCGTCATCAAGAATACGCTCCTTCGATTCGCACTGAAGAATGCCGGACTTGAAGATCTCGAGTCGATTCTCAGCGGCAGCACATCGCTTGCTACGGCAAAGGGTGATCCGATTGCACCCTTCCGGATTCTTGCGGATTATTCTCAGAAGCTGGGCGATGACCGCTTCAACATCAAAGCGGCATTCATGGACGGGGCCGTACTGCCGAAAGAGGCAATTATGGAACTGTCGAAGCTTCCTTCCAAGGAAGGACTTCTCTCTGTGGTTCTTGGGACGATGCTGGCTCCGATTACAAGCCTGGCCGTAGTTCTGGACCAGATCGCGAAAAAACAGGGCGCCCCCGCCGCTGCGGCGGAAGCCGAACCGGCAGCGGAATAAAAAACGAGCGCTGCACGAAAAATTATTAATGGAGGAAAAAATTATGGCTAGCGAAAAAGTTACAGCCGTTATAGAAGAAATCAAAGGGCTGACCGTTCTTGAACTCAGCGAACTTGTCCATGAGCTGGAGGAAACCTTCGGCGTTTCTGCAGCCGCTGCAGCCGCACCGGCCTCCGCCGCTGCCGCCGCTCCGGCAGAAGAAGAGAAATCCGAGTTTGATGTTGTTATGACCTCCTTCGGAGCGAACAAGATCGCTGTTATTAAGGAAGTCCGTACCATCACGGGTCTCGGTCTGAAGGAAGCGAAGGACCTCGTCGAGAGTGCTCCGAACGCGAAGATCAAGGAAGGCGCAAACAAGGACGAAGCCGAAGAGATCAAGGCAAAACTGGAAGGCGCCGGCGCAACCGTAGAGCTCAAGTAAAAAGAATTCAGAAGGAAAAGATCCGATATCTTTTCCGAAAAGCAAAGCGAACCCCACAAGCGGGATATCAAAGCAGGCCTCAGGATGGGCAGGAAACGGAAGGTTTGAAGCCCATGGAGAGGAAGCCGCTTTTCCGTGTGCGGGGTTCGTTTATTTCCTAAGTTAATTCATATGCATCGCCTGACGGCAGTAATAGTTAAAGTTGCGTTCCCGCTCCAGTGTGGAAGCGTCCATGTGACCGGGATAGACATCATATTCCCCGGGAAGCTCGCACAGGCGCTTTAAGCTCCGCAGCTCCTGCATCATGTCGCCGCCGGGAAGATCCGTCCGCCCGCAGCTTCCGCGGAATAGCGTATCCCCACAGAAAATGGCGTCTTCGCACACCAGCGTGGTGCCGCCGGGCGTGTGTCCGGGCGTATACAGCACGGTAAAGTCAAGGCCGGCAAGATGAAGAATCTGCCCGTCTTTTTCGTAGTAGTGCACGCCGGCGGGGGCTTGAAATCCGGGCCCGGCCGTTCCGGCAGGGGCGGCCGCTGTATCCAGGCGGTTGAGATACACCGGAGCGCCCGTCTGCTCCATGACGGGGATGAGGGCTCCCGTATGATCCCAGTGCGCATGGGTTAGAAGTATCGCGCGGCAGGAGAGGCTGTTGTCCTCCAGATAATCCATAATCGTATTGGATTCATCCCCGGGATCAATGACA
This sequence comes from uncultured Eubacteriales bacterium, assembly GCA_900313925.1. Taxonomy (GTDB): domain Bacteria; phylum Bacillota; class Clostridia; order Oscillospirales; family Oscillospiraceae; genus UBA2922. The sequence continues at coordinate 13,341 of OMTF01000026.1, forward strand.
ACGCACTCCAGCGTTTTTTCATTCGTAACGATGTAGCAGTTGGTTTCCAACTGGCCGACAGGTAAACACTTGACTAGCATATTTGTCCTCCCTATAGTTCGGTACTGTCCAGCAGAATAGTTACGGGACCGTCATTCACGGAATGAACAAGCATATATTCGCCGAAGACGCCGGTTTGAACCGAAAAACCTTTTTCCCGGCATAGACGGACGACTTTTTCATAAAGGGGAACGGCGGTTTCCGCCTTCGCGGCTTTATTAAAGCTGGGACGCCGGGACTTTTTGCAGTCGGCAAACAGCGTAAACTGACTTACAATCAGAATCTCTCCGCCGATCGCGGCAAGATTCCGATTCATTTTTCCCTGTTCGTCGGCAAAGACCCGGAGACCGCAGATTCGGTCGGCAATCTTTTCCGCGTCCGCCGCGGTATCCTCTTCCCGAACGCCCAGTAAAACGAGAAATCCTTTCCCAATGGAAGAAAAAACGCGGCCGGCAACATCCACCGACGCAGACTGAACGCAGGTAACAACTGCACGCATGGGATTTCCTCCTGCTTTTCGATTATTTCGTTCGGCGCTCCACAGAGGAAACACCATGAATTCCGGAGAGCTTTTTCTCAATTTTCTGCAGCTCTTCCAAGTCTTTGACTTCCAACGTGATGGAGCAGAGTGATTTGCCATCGCTGGTATCCTGCGCATGCAGGGCATGCACCTTGGCATTGATTGCGTTCAGTGCGGTGGCGATTTCCATCAGCGTACCGGCCTGGCTGGAAAACGTGACTAAAAGCGTGGTCGTGTAGGTATCGCTGATTTCCTCCGCCCAGCTGACGGGAATCCATCGTCCGGCATCTTCGGGGGCTTTTGAGCGGCGCAGGTAGTTCGGACAGTCCTTCCGGTGGATGGAAACGCCCTGACCGTGGGTAATGTAGCCGATGATGTCATCCCCGGGAATCGGGGTGCAACACCGGGAAAATTTGATAAGCACGTTGTCAAGGCCGGCAACAAGAACGCCGTGCACCGGCTTCCCCGTGGCTTTCTGGGACTGCTGCACGCGACGTTCCGCCGCTTCGTTGACCTTGTCCAGCGCGGTCTTCCGGTCGGAGGTTTTCTGAATCCGCACCAGCTCATCGTACATGCGGTTTACCGCACGGGTAGCGGTCATGCCGCCATATCCGATGGCGGCGTACATATCGTCGATATTCGAATAGGAAATCTTCTTCAGCAGCGCGGGCAGCACCGATTCATTGGTGAAATCCTCCACATGCAGGCCACGGCTGCGGATTTCCCGCTCAAACATATCCTTGCCGGTCGCGACGTTTTCCTCCCGCCGTTCCTTTTTAAACCACTGCTTGATTTTCGCGCGGGCGGACCCGCTTTTCGCCATATGCAGCCAGTCGCGGCTCGGACCGGGCGAGTTTTTCGAGGTCCGGATTTCCACCACGTCACCATTCTGCAGGACATGGTCGAAGGTGACGATACGTCCGTTTACGGTAGCGCCGACCATGGAATTTCCAACACCGGAGTGTATACTGTAGGCAAAATCAATCGGTGTTGCCCCCGCCGGAAGATTGATTGCGTCTCCTTTTGGAGAGAAAACGAAAACCTCATCGGAAAACATGTCGATCTTCAGGTTATGGAAGAAGTCCGAGGCTTCCGAATCCTGCTGGCTTTCCAGAAGGCGCCGAATCCAGGCGTAGCTTTCTTCGTCGCCGGTCTTGACGGAAACGTCCCCCATCTTGTATTTCCAATGTGCGGCAACGCCGTATTCGGCGGTGCGGTGCATGTCCCAGGTGCGGATCTGCACTTCGAAGGGAATGCCTTCTGAGCCGATGACCGTGGTATGCACGGACTGGTACATATTGGGCTTCGGGGTAGAGATGTAATCCTTGAAACGACCGGGAACCGGCTTATACATATCGTGAATAATGCCGAGCACGTTATAGCAGTCCGGAATCGTATCCACGATGACCCGGAACGCGCACAGATCGAAAATGCCGTTAATCGGAAGATTCTGCGAGTACATCTTGCGGTAGATGCTGTAGATGTGCTTGATGCGGCAGAAAACAGAGCAGTGCACGTTCACTTCGGCAAGGCGCGCTTCGATTTCGCCCTGGATTTTATCCATAAATTTCTGGAGCGTCGGCATCCGAGCGTCCAGAACATCCGTAATTTCCTTGTATCCAGTGGGATCCAGGTATTTCAGCGAGAGGTCCTCCAATTCCCATTTGGCCCGCTGCAGGCCGAGCCGGTGGGCGATGGGGGCATAGACCTCCATAGTCTCCAGGGATTTTGAACGCTGCTTTTCCTCGGTCTGGTATTCCATGGTCCGCATATTATGGGTGCGGTCCGCAATTTTAATCAGGATAACCCGGATATCCTTAGACATCGCCAGAAGCATCTTCCGCATATTCTCCATCTGCAGATCTTCCATATTTGTATACTGCACGCGGGTAAGCTTGGTGACGCCTTCCACGAGATCGGCGACCGAGGGGCCGAACTGTTTCTGGATATCCTCGTAGCCAAGATCGGTATCTTCAATAATATCGTGCAGGAGCGTTGCGACGATAGAATCCTCGTCGAGCCCCATATCCACCGCGATCTCCGCGGCGGCGACGCAATGCGTGACATACGGCGAGCCTTCCTTGCGGAATTGACCTTCGTGAGCGGCTTTCGCCATCTCATACGCTGCACGGATGCGATTCATGTCCATTTTGACGCCGCCGGCTTCAATCTTTTTTTCCAAATCGGCATACATGACATCCGGATCCAGCCCGCCCTTCGAGGCGGGAACCGACGCCGGTGCAGCGGCCGGCAGCTTTTCGTAGATCACAGTGTCGTCAGACATGAACCCACCTCCTTCAGATTGCCGCATGCTGCAGCTGCCGCAGCAGGGCGGAGTCGTTCAGCTCGATTTTTTTATGCGGATCGATGACGGCACCGCAGAGAGATCCGCCGGCACTGGGGCGGAGAAGCCCCTGTTCCAGGAAAACTGCACAGCAGAGACAGAAGGTTTCCGGTGCCATGTCCGCTGGACAGAGATCAATAATTTCCCGGATGCTCTCCGCCGGGCATCCGTTTTCCGCCCGCAGAACCTTCCAGCATTCGATAAAATCTTCCCGGCCCCGTGGAACATAGCGTTTTGCGAAGGGCAGGCAGTCGTCCGACCCTTCCAGGATAGAAGAGCACAGCTCGCTCCCGTCATGCGGGCGCACGTCGAGAACCCGCAGCTGCACGGACGTATTTCCCCGGTATGTATTGAGCTGCGGCGTAAAGGCCAAATCGATGGAATCTCCCGCCTGCACATCCAATGCGGACGGAGGGCAGGAGAAAAAGGGACAGGAGAACGCCTGATTCCCGAACCGTATCTGCAGACGGGAGTGCTTTCCGTCCTTCATGGGGTAGATGTTCTGCAGAAGGACGTCGGAAAGGCAGAATACCGGCGCAGGATTGCCGCATCCCTGCGGCTCTGCCTGCCCGAGGGAAGCGACCTGATCCGTACGGAGCAAAGCCGGATTTTCAATGATAAAATCGCAGTGCAGCGTAGATGGGGGCGCCGGATGCTCCCGATAATAAGCCGCGAGAGCTGCGCGGAAGGAATCGATATTTTCCTCCCGGATGGTAAGTCCCGCCGCCGCCGCGTGTCCGCCAAAGCCTTCCAGGTAGGAGGAGCAGGCGGCTAAAGCATCGAAAATGTTAAATCCTTCCGGGCTTCTGCAGGAACCTTTTCCGACTCCGTCATGCAAATAGATCATGACCGTCGGAACGCCGTATTGATCCGAAAGCCGGGAGGCGACAATTCCTATCACGCCGGGATGCCAGTCCCCGCTAGCAAGGACGATGGGCGCGTCCTTCTCCTCTTCCGTCAGAATACGTTCCGCGTCCTCCAGGATTTCCGCTTCGATATCCTGCCGTCTGCGGTTCAGGGCACAGAGATTTTCCGCATAACCCTGCGCTTGCAGCGGATCGGTGCAGTTCAGAAGCTGCCAGGCGGCGGCTACATCGCCAAGGCGTCCAGCAGCATTAATGCGCGGAGCGATGCCGAATCCGACGCGGGAAGACGTGGCCGGCCCGTCCGAAACGCCGCAGGCCTGCATCAGAGCAGAAAACCCGATCGTAGGCGAGGAGGAAAGCTTTTCCAGGCCTTCCTTCACCACGCACCGGTTTTCCGAGCTGAGCTCCATCACATCGGCAATGGTTCCGACCGCAATGTAATCAGCGTAAGTCCGGAGCGTCTGCAGAGTATCTCCGTCCATAGCGGACAGCAGCTTCCAGGCGACGCCGATTCCCGCAAGGTCCGCGTTGGGATACGTGTCATCCGGCCGCATGGGATCGATAACGGCGGCCGCGTCCGGGAGAGCGCCGGACTGGCACTCATGATGATCGGTGATGATAACATCCATGCCAAGTTCCTGGGCGTGGGCGACCTCCTCTACGGCGGTAACGCCGCAGTCTACGGTAATAATCAGAGAAACACCCTTTTCATGCAGCGTGTCCATCGCTTCACGGTTCAGGCCGTACCCTTCCTCCAGACGATTCGGAATATACGGAACGACGGAAACGCCTTTTTTCTTAAGCCACTGGGAAACAATGCAGGTGGAAGTAATTCCGTCCACGTCGTAATCGCCGTAGACCGCGATCTTTTCTCCGTTCTTCAAGCCGAGCTGCAGTCTCTCACAGGCCTTGTCCATATCCTTCAGAAGAAAGGGGTCGTGTAGTGATTCGATGCCGCTGCCAAGAAACCGCCGGACCTCTTCCCGGGAGGAAAAGCCACGCTCGGCAAGCAGGAGCTTCAGAAGTTCCGGGAGATTTTCCGAGGAAAGTTCCGGGGAGACCGTCGGATATTTGTATTTTAAGTTCCATTTCCTATACTTCATCTTCCGCATTCTTTCTCATAAAGTTATTTTGTTATTATAGCAAGAAACAGATATGTCCGCAAGGGCGCGGAGCCACGATAAAAAAGACGCAAAACCCTTGAAATTAAGCGAAAAGAAGGCGAGGCAGCAAAGGCACCGAGACCGGCTGGAATTCTTGACACGGTAATGCAATGGTGATAAATTATTTGCGCGTGCCGGTATGGCGGAATTGGCAGACGCAAGGGACTTAAAATCCCTCGGTGATAACACACCGTGCCGGTTCGACCCCGGCTACCGGCACCAGCAGAAACCCGCGGTTCCCTTGCGATATGGGAAACTGCGGGTTTTGAAAATATGCAGCACTCGCAGGGATATGAACCCTCTTTACTGGGCACTCTAACCAATAAAGAGGGGATTTTCATAGGCTCCCCGCGTACACGAAAGGGAACTGCGGCGATATGTACCTAGGTGGGAGCAGTGCCGCAACATCGGAGGATGTCCTCCATAGAACCTGAGGCCGAAGAATCAAGCGATAGAACCTTTCAGAGCGTGTTGCAGCCAGGGCATAAAAAAATACCGCAAGAGAAAACAGGCAGTAGGGAGGCGAACAAGACGGAGAACTTTGCCCCGGAGATGCTTTTCAGGTTAAGCTCAAGTAATGCGGAGCAGATCCCGGACAAGAAAACCAAACATAAAGGCTGCTTCCGCGTGTTCCGTCAGCCTCCCTGATAGGAGACGCGCTTTGAAGGAAGCCCATGCAGCCGTGAAAGCCTCCTCAATATGCGTTCGCCCACGATAGACACAGCGCTTTTTTCGTCTCGCATATTTAATTTGCTTGAATTTGCTTGTCACGAATGCGTAGCAGTCGCCGTATTTTCCTTTTGCAGGCTCCTGCAACAACCGAAAAATGCAGCTGCAAAGAAAGACGTTTTTTATTGCAACAAACCTATTTTTCTTCTTCCCAACTCTTCTCCTTATCCAGAACCGGCGATGCGCCGCATGAAAATTCGCAGGATTTCCTGTCAACGGAAAGATTTCGAACATAGGCGGCATGGCCGTTGCGATGACACGGGAGGAGTTCTTTGGATTTCAGATCAGGTCTTCTGCGCCGGCCGTGACAGCCGCCCGGCTCTGCGCGTTTTGACGCCGATACGGCAGATCCAGGAGAGCAAACGCTAAGGGAAATTTTCCGCAAAAATATTGATAACGCACATATTTAATATTAAAATAATATAATTTGATAGAAAAAAGTTTGATAGATTTGATAGAAATGAAAAACATACATTTTGAAACAGGTTGGAATTTCGGAAGGAAGCAGTAAAGACATGAAACTCGAAACCAAGAGAAAGAAGAGTGTTGCAGCGGCTCTGGCCGCCATGGTAATAACAGCCGCGCTTTTTTCGTCGAATATTGGGAGAGCGGACGAGCTGCCCCCCGGCACCCGTGACAGAAAAGACCGTCGTTTCAAATGGCGACGGCAGCTATCAGCTGACGCTCAGCGTCACAGGCGCGACCGCCTCTCAGGACCCGGTAGACGCAAACGTAGTGGTGATCATGGACCGGTCAAGCGGCATGAGCAACGATTCGGAGCCCGGTGCCAAGAAAATAGACGTGGAGATAGCGGCGGTAAAGAAAATCTCCGAACTGATCGAAACGAACAACGTAAACGATGAGTCACACGTTCACGTCGCCGTCGTCGACTACGGAGCGACTGCCAATCTGTCCAATTTTGGGGAATTTGAGGAAGAGGGGAAATCCTGGACCGACAGCAAGTCTGACTTTGAAGATTACGTTAACAATGTCTCGGTAGATTCGGTAGATATTACTAATTCATATTCACAAGGGAGAAACTGGGAGGCGGCTCTGTCCGGGGCCCTGGTTGCCGCAAACGCTATGCAGCGCACCGATGAGAAGGGCAATCCGGTACCGACGTACATAGTGTTCCTTTCGCAGGGAGATCCTACTCTTCGCCAGACGGCGGTATATCCCATGAGGAGTATTAGATACTTCTCACAGAATCGCGACCCCTCCACGAGAAAACCGAGAGATAATTCTGCATGGACAAGGCCGAACCTCCCCCCTTACGGCAGCGGGTGGAACGATCCGAATTCTTACAATTACGCGCAAGCATCCTCTGTGGCGGAACAAATCGTCGGCGAGGGCTATCACCTTCTTACGGTCAATATTTTTAATGATTCCGCGAACCCGAAACTGGAAGTTCTGGCTAATGAGAAAAATGTGCCGTATTATAACGCTCCAACGTCCGCCTATCTTCAGACTGCGATCGAAAGCATCAAAGAGAAAATAAAGACCCCTGTTTCCTATGCATATAAGAACGTAAAAATTACAGACACGCTTACGGATATGACCGCATCCGACATCGAAGACGGCGTTGCGGACGGGGAAGTATCCTATTCCATCAAGCGCGAGTCCGATGAACAGGCGCACGAGTGGTATGGCGCTCCTTCGCTTACGTTCGAGGACGGAAAAGCCGTATGGGATCTGGGGGACATGGAACTGGAAGAGGGCGCCGAGTATTCCGCCTCATTCCGCGTCTGGCCGAACCAGACGGCGTATGACATTCTGGCCGATCTGAAAAACAGGGTAAAGAATTACGATTCTGATCTGAGTGAAAGCGAGAAAAAACAGATCATTCAGCTTGAGGACGACTCCGGGTACGTTATCGGATACGGATTCAAGACCAACGTCGATTCCGACTCACAGGTGGATTATACGCATGTGATCCGCGAAAATATCAGCGAACTGCCGGATGGCACGACTCCGGGAGCGACATATACCGAGACCCGAAATGGAATCGACTACACTGCAGTTTATACAAATAACGATGACGGAAGAACGTACACAAAGACGATGACCGCAGCCGGTCAGTCCCAGCTGCCTGTCCCGGACCTCATTCCGCTGGAGGCGAAGCAGATCCCTGTAGAGAAAATATGGTACGACGCGGCAGATAACAGTCTGCGCCCGGAGGAGGTCAAATTAGAGATATTCCGCGATGACGCCACGGAAGGCGAAAAAAGCGTGGGGGAGAGGGTATTAAATAGTAGTAACGCCTGGTCTCTTCAGGTCTATATCGCGCCGGGACTCATCGATAAAGACGGAAATGTCCTGAACGCAGGGCACGACTATTACGTTAAAGAAGAAAATCTGAACGACGCTTATGAGATGTTCTGTGATCCTAAGCATCCTATGGTCGTAAACGGAAATCTGCAGAGTTCTTCCACAGAGAATACTCCGGCTAAATTACAGGCGGAAAACAATCTGAAAGGGAGCCTTATCGTGACAAAGACGGTCAGAAAAGCAGCTTCTGACCTCACGCCGGATCCGGAAACTGAATTCACGTTCCAATTCAGTCTTAAAGAGTCTTCGGCCGAGGACGCATCGGCATGGTCCGGCACGGCAAAGATCGTGAATAAGGACGACTCGTACACAGAAGTGCCCGTGACCGACGGAACGGAGATAAGGATCCGCTCTTCACAGACCATCCGTATAGATAAGATGCCGAACGGGACGTACTATGAAGTCAAAGAGGTCCGCCTCCCAGACGGATATACGCTAGACGAACTGAAGGGATCCGAGGGGACGACTTCCGATCTCGCAAACCTGACGATCTCAGGCGAGGCCAAAACGCTCACGACGCAGAACCTTGTATTCAACAATATGTACACGGCTGCCCCTGTCGACATCACGATCCCGGTGCATAAGCACGTTTCGGGCGAAGACGTTCCGGACATAACGGGAGCGTACACGTTTACTCTGACCGCAAGCGAGGGAGCCCCGCTTCCGCGCGTTCAGTCGAAGACCAATCCGGACGCGGACGGCGGGAAGATTCTTTTCGGAACCGATGACGATAAGATCACTTTCACGAAGAAAGGTGAGTATATCTATACGGTGACGGAGACGAACACCCCAGAAAAAACCATTCCGGGCATGACAAACGACCCGGCTTATCAACGCAACATCGGCGTTGTGATCGAAGACGACGGGAAAGGGCATCTGACCGCGAAGCTTACCATGACAAAATCCGATTCGGACGGATGTGAGAGTTTCACCAACACCTATCTCTCGCAGGATGCGAAGGTAAGCATACCGGTTTCGAAAGGTCTCGAGGTACCTGACGGGCTTACCGGGCCAGACATCACAGGAAAATACAAGTTCACGCTTACGGCGGTCAGCGCATCTCTCGATGATGGAAGAGCCCTTGCGGCGGCAGATATGCCGATGCCGGCATCGGGTGGCGAATCGGTTCTGAACAGCGAGTCGCGCGGAGGAAATATGACGTTCGGTGAGATCGCTTTTGACGAACCGGGACAGTACACATATCAGATCACCGAGAGCAACAATACATCGGACGGCAGAGCGCTCCCCGGCGTTACGAACGACAGCGAATCGACAAAGACGGTCGTCGTCACGGTCACCGCTTCCAACACCGTGATCGAAGGAAAAAACGTCAGGATACTCAGCGCTACCCTGCCTACCACGACTTTTATCAACAAATACAGCGCGGCGCAGGTCTCTGCCTCCGTACCCGTAAAGAAGATGCTCGATTCCACAACCGGGTTCAAACCGGACATCGCAGGGAAATACACATTCTATCTGGCGACGACGGATCCGGATATGCCTATGCCGGAGGGAACGCAGACGCTTTCCGACGGAACTCGCTATGTGACAGTTACAAACCCTGACAGCGACGGAGGGACCGCATCCTTCCCTGCCATCACGTTCACAAAAGAAGGAACGTATGACTACGCCGTGCGCGAGACGGGGAAAGTCGCCGGAGTGACGAACGACGCCAATCCGGTAAGGAGAGTCTCGATTGTCGTTGTCGATGATACGAAAGGGAATCTGTATATCGACGATGCCAAGTCCATCGGGCTATCCGAACCTACGACGTTCACGAACAAGTACTCCGTCAGCTCTGTCATGGGCTCGATCACACTGAAGAAGACGCTGGCCTGCGACGCCGGTCTTACCCCACCGGATATCAGTAACGCTTATACGTTCCGGATCACGGCTCTGACGGATGGCGCGCCTATGCTGGACGGCGCGGGGACCGGTACCGACGACGACGGGCACAGATACGTCACGGTAACAAACCCTGACAAAGACGGCGGAACGATCTCCGTGAATAACCTCGCATTCACCCGGGAGGGGACATACCGCTATAAGGTCGAGGAAACGGGCAGCAAAGCCGGGGTAGAGAACGACAGCACGCCTGTCCGATATATACAGTTCGTCGTCACGGACGAACATGACGGCACACTTTCCGTCAAGATAAAGACGACAGACGCGGACGGCGGTAACGCCACCGACGTCCCGGATAACACAGTCGAATTCGTAAACACGTATTCGGTCAAGGGCGTCACCATAAACGCCTCGGTAAGGAAGACACTCTCCGTGCCTTCGGGATTTACCGCGCCGGACGTCACCGGCAAGTTCACATTCACGCTGTCAGCGTCGGGAGACGTTCCGATGCCGGAAGGATCCCAGACCTCATCGCAGGGCGTGACGGCAAAGGCGGTCGTGAATCCGGACGCGGACGGCGGCACGGCTTCATTCGGGGACATCACTTTTACAAAGCCGGGGACATATAAATACGGCATTTCCGAAAACAGTGACAACTCCCTGAACGACATCATACAAAACGACGCGGCAAACCCTAAGATCGCGACAGCCACGGTGACCGACAATTCCGACGGCACCCTGCGCGTGGTCGTCACGTCCACATATAAAGACGTGCTCGGAAACGACACCACGGTCACTTTATACGACAGCAAAACCTCGGAGAGCGCGGAGCCTGTTTCTTTCACGAACACGTATAAGCTGCCGGATCCGGTCACCTGCATCATCCCTGTGACGAAGGAGATCGACCGCCCTGCCGGTTCAAACCCTGAGAGCATAAAGAACGACTTCACCTTCAGCATCGAAGCGGATTCCGCGGGAGCCCCGCTGCCGGCGGAAAACACGTCGATAACGAATCCGGACGATGAGGGAGGCACAGCCGAATTCGGAGCCATCTCCTTCACATCTCCGGGCACTTACAGATATAAGATCACCGAATCGAATACGGATCCTGCAAACCCGCCAGAGGGCTTTACAGAAGATGAGAACAATCCTAAGTACGTGACCGTCGTCGTGACCGACAATAAAAACGGTTCCATGAATGCCAAACTCTACGGAGCAGACACGGTCTGGAATTCCGATGGCACCGTGAAGGAGGAATACAGTTCCACGACTTTTATTAATAAGTACGACACCTCCGCCGTGCTGGTGAACATCCCTGTCACGAAGGCGATAGACAGCGCCGAAGGCACGTCCCACCAGGACGCCACAGGTCTGTTTTCGTTTACGCTGACAGCAGGTAGGAACGACGCGGGCGTTGAAACCCCTATGCCTTCGGGCGAAGGGAATGTTGCGTATAACCCGGATTCCGATGGCGGTACGGCATACTTCGGCAGCATCACGTACTCAAAAGTCGGGGTGTACCACTATACAATAAAAGAAAACGACACGGACACGGAAACCGGCGGATTCACATACGACAAGAGCGAAAAAGAAGTAATCGTCACGGTATCGGATAACGGACAGGGTCAGCTCGTTGCGGAGATACAAGGTGCGGACTCCACGACGGATAAGACCGTTTCTTCCACAACTTTTACAAACTCGTACACTTCGAAAGGAACGTACGGATTCACTGCCGCGAAGAAACTGAATGCCCTGAACGGCACGACGGGACCGGACATCACGAATAAATTCCGCTTTACTCTCACGGCAGACGACGCATCGAATCCTATGCCTTCCGGATCGATCACCGCGTCGGACGGAACGGTCTCTAAGACAGTCGAAGGACCTAACGAAGCAGGCTACGTGGTCTTCGGGAGCGCCGAATTCACGAAAGAAGGCGAGTACTCCTATACGATCCGCGAGTCGGGAGGCAGCCTGCCGGGCGTGGAGAACGACACGGCGGAAAAGAAGATCACGCTGAGCGTCAAAGACGGCGGCATGGGCAAAATGAACATCACGGTAAAAGACGGCTCAGATAAACCGGCTTTCGAGAACACTTACGCCGCCGAAGGCACAGCCGAAATTTCCGTGTCCAAAAAACTCAGCGGCGTTCCATCCGGCGCAGCCGTCGACATCAGCAGCAAATATCGCTTCACACTCACTGCGGACGAAGGCACTCCGCTGCCGGAGACGACCTCTTACACGAACCCGGACTCCGACGGAGGAACCGTCAAGTTCAGCGGCATCAAATACACCTCTCCGGGGCAGTACACTTACACGATAACCGAATCCAACGAAGGCGACGCTGTGCCGGGAGAGACAAACGACGCGAATTCCTCGCGCACGGTTGTCGTGAAAGTGACCGATAACAAAGACGGAACCTTGATGACCCGTGTCACCGGAGATACCACATTTACGAACGTATATAAGGCAGATCCAGTAAACGTTTCCATCCCGGTGCGCAAAGGCATCGACAATCCTCAGAACGTGATCTTGCCAGATTTCACGGGCGACTTCACGTTCACGCTGACGGGAGAAGACAATGCACCGCTCCCGGAGGTTACGGTCCTTACCAACCCGATGGAGAGAGGCGGCGACCTCACGTTCGGCAGCATCGAATTCACGGAAGCCGGAACATACACGTATAAAATAAAAGAGACTTCGACCAAAGATGAGGCTACGACAGCCGTCATCTTCGACAGCGAGCCCGAGAGGACCGTGACGGTCGTCGTTACCGATGACGGCAGCGGCAGACTCAGCGCGGCGGTATACGAGGGGAGCGCAGAGACAGGCTCTGAAATAACCGCTGAGTCCCCCTTGACGTTTAATAACACATTCTCGCCTGCCGTAATCCAGGTGAGAGCTTATAAGACTCTCCTCGGGCGCAACATGATGCCGGGAGAAAAATTCACGTTCAGGATCGAGCCCGGAGACGAGAGCACTCTCGAATCCCTTAGAGATGACCAGATAGCGCTTACAGACGGTACTACGCCGGCGAATTACCTGGAGACCACGGTATCGAACCTCACAGACGGTCACAAGACGGTATTCTCGTTCGGCAGCGCGATATTCCGCGAGCCGGGGGACTACTACTTCAAAGTCACTGAGGTCGTTCCTGCCGACGCGGACAAAAAACCGAACGTTACGTACGACAGTTCAGAACAGTATCTGAAGATAACCGTCACGCAGAACGCAGACAAAACGTTGTCGGCCGCGGCTTCGACCGTGGCCAAAGGATCGGACGGCAGCTGGTCTGACGATACCGACGGAACGGGCTTTGTCAATAAATATATCGTTTCGACCGTATCGGAAAAACCCTGGATTAGCAAAATCGCAAGATCAAGTCCGGACGACACGGGCGTTGCGGTGCCGTTCAACGCAGGAGATTTCACGTTCACCGCATACTATAAGAAAGGCGAACTGGAGAATACGCCTGTCAGTTCAGTGACGAACCCTGACGATTCCGCAGACGGCAGTGACCGGTTCGAATTCAACCACATCGAATTCTTCACCGCGGACGCTCCAGCGGGAGAGTTCACGCTCCAGGAACTCGTCGACAAGGGTACCGCAGAAAAGACCGTCACGGCGGACGGTGTGACGACGTATAAGATCGACTATATCATCAAGGAAACGGAGGAGCCGGACCAGTACACAACGAACGACCAGGGATATTCATTCCAGATGGTAGTGACGGACGACGGCAAAGGAAACCTCACCGTTGCGCAAGATCCTGACTATGACTTTGAATTCGACAACTATCTGAAGTCGGCTGCAGTTAGAGTGACGCTGGACGGACGCAAGACTCTGAGCGGACGCGAACTGAAACAGGGCGAAGTGACGTTCCGGCTGGAACCGGCTGATAATGCGAACCCTATGCCTTCGGAAGGCACGGAGACCGACGCGGACGGGAAAAAATACAAGACCTCGACGAACGTAGTCGGCGGCGAAGTACATTTCGGCAATATCGTGTTCACTCAGGATAATATGGTCGGCGTACCGGTGAATGGATACAGGGACTTTAAATATACCGTATCTGAGGCACCTACGACCGCGGGCAGCATGCCTAACGTAACGTTCCAGGATCCAGAGGAGTTCACGATCCGGGTATTTAAGAAAATTAAAGAGGGAAGTACTTCGGATTTCGTACTTGACTACGAGATTCTTGACAAAGACGGGAATAAAGTTAAAACCGCGTTCATCTTCGAGAACGTCTACACACCGGAGCCTGCAACGGCAACCATCAAAGCGTATAAGGCGCTGGAGACGACAAACAGCGCAGGCTTAACGTGGAAGAGCTTCAGCGGAAAGTTCAGCTTCATTCTCGAAGCCGCGAACAACGACGCGGGCGTACAGACGCCGATGCCGGAAAACGGAGTGAAGACCGACGAAGACGGCGATCGATACGTGGTCGTGACGCTGACGGATACTTCTGCGAACGGCGCGCCTCTGACCGAGCCAGCGTGCGTGGAGTTCGACAGCATTAAGTTCGAAAAACCGGGTATCTATAACTATTTGATCACAGAGACAGGAAACTCCGGCGGCGTCACCAACGACCGGGACACCGAACGCCGCATAGCAGTCCGGGTGACCGACGATCCTTCTACCGGCAGACTGTCTGCAAAAGTATATAACGAGAACGGCATTCCGAAAAGCGAGGATGTCAGCAGCCGCACGACGTTCACGAACAAATACGCCACAGCCCCTGCGACGGCTGTGATAACGGTCACGAAGAAACTCTCTGTGCCTGAAGGCACGAACGGACCGTCCGACATCGCAGGCAAGTTCACATTCACTCTGCGTCCGGGCACAAACACTGCGGAAGGCAGCATTGAAACGCCGATGCCGGAAGGATCGCCTTCCGACAGCGAAGGTGTCTATGCGACGGTGACGAACCCGGACAAAGACGGCGGGACTGCGTCGTACGGCAGCATCAAGTTCGAAAAACCGGGTGTCTATACTTACACAATAAGCGAGAGCGGCACGGCAGACGGCATCCTGAACGATTCTGAAAAGACCGTGACCGTTACGGTCACAGACCTCGGAAACGGCAAATTGAAAGCCGATGTGACCGAACAGGCTACGTTCACGAACTCATACTCCGTCAAACCTGTTTCGGCAGAACTCACGGTGACGTGCGCTTTGAAGTCTTCGACCCCGAGGATCGAACTTCTGAATATCAAAGACCAGTATACGTATACCATCGGGACTGCGACCAGAGGCCCTTCAGCTCCGATGCCTGAAAAGACCGTGATCAAGAACACGAGCGACAGCGCAGACGAGAACGGACGCGGTACGTATTCGTTCGGAAACGTGGAGTTCACCGCACCGGGGACGTATGTGTATCTGATTACACAGAGCGGGAACATTCCGGGAGTCGTGAATGACGCCGAAACCTCGAAGAAAGTCAAGGTAATCGTTTCAGACAACGGCGACGGAACGATGCACGCCGAGGTCCTCGGAGCAGACACCGAATACGACAATGCCGCCGCTGTAAAGACGCCCAGAGCCACCACGACCTTTACCAACACCATGAAACCGGTTGTACTGGCGGCCCAGGCTTCGATCAACGGTACACAGACGCTTATCGGCCGTGACATGCACGAAGGCGAGAAGTTCCTATATATTCTTGAACCGAAAGACGACGTGACGAAGGAAGCCGTCACAAACAAAAATATTGAACTGAACGGAGGTGGAGTTTCTTCCCTCACCGCTTCGGTAGTGAGCGCCAAAGACGAAAGCCCTGCTACGTTCGTCTTTGACCGTGTCGTGTTTAAGACTCCGGGAATGTACACGTTCTCGATGCATCAGGAAACGGAATCCGTTTCAACGAACGGAATGACGTTCGACGAGAAATCCTACGAGGTCAAGGTCGTCGTCACGGCAAATGACGACGGCAGCCTGAGCTATACGATCGACGGAAATACTCCTTCGTTCGTGAACAAGTACCACAGTTCGGGAATGCATTTGCTGATACCGGAGAAATCGCTGGAAGGACAGCCGATCGCCGACGAAGGCGATACGTCGGAAAACGGCGGATCGGGTGAACCGGACGGTTCCGGTGAGACATCAGGTGAAGCGCCCGAGCACACGTTTGAATTTGTGGTAGAGTACGCGCAAGGAAGCATGCAGGGGCAGACAGCCGCATCGGGTTCTGTAACAATGAAACTGGGCGATGAAGCAAAAACCGCGCCGATCATTTTGAACTTCTCGAATGACGGGCAGGGCGGTACGATCAACCTGAAAGATCTCGTCGCGAAAAAAACCGCTACGGCATACGACGGAATTGCACCGTCGGGAGAACAGGCAAAGTACTATTCGGTTCAGCTCATCATGCGCGAAAAGAGGCCGACTGACGGAACTGCCGATGCCGCGATCGAGTACGCATCGAATTCGTTCTCGTTCATCGTTACCCTCGAGGATGCGGGGGACGGCCAATTGACCTCATACACTTCCGGACTCGGAGATCTGAAAGACCTGAGATTCGTGAACTACTACAAGTCCAACATCGCGCATCTTTCGTTCAGCGGTGTCAAAGCCCTGACCGGCGGCGCGTCTCTTAAGGGAGATGATTTCGAGTTTACGCTGACCGGAAAAGACGGTGCGCCGATGCCGGAAGGCTCGGAAAACGGCACGAAGACCGTCAGAAACGATGCGGGCGGAGGCGTGGACTTCGGTGAGATAGACTTTGACGTCAACGACCTCGGCGGCGCAGCATCAAAGACGTTCACATACATCGTATCGGAGTCGGGCTCCATGCCGGGCGTCAAGAACGACAGTGAAATGGAAAAAACCGTGAAAGTGACCGTCAGCGACGACGGAAAGGGTGTGCTCACCCTTGCGACAGACCCTGCAGAGGCTACGCTGTTCACGTTCACGAACGATTATGTATCTACGCCGGGTGAGAGGTCGGTATCCGACGATATCGAGATCACAAAAGTCATCACAGGACGCGAGCTTGAGGACGGAGAATTCAGATTCGAACTGAAAGACGCAGCCGGCAATAAGGTCGCCGAGGCGAAGAACACCGCGGACGGTAAAGTCATCTTCCCGGCAATCAAATTTGATAATCCGGGCGTTTACACTTACACTGTAGAGGAAGCAAACGACTCGGCCCAGTGGGTGACTTACGACGAAACGAAATACTTTGTGACGGCAACCGTCACCGAGAACTACGATGGCAAGCCCATGACTGTTAAATGGACGACAGGTACGGATAAACCGGTAACATTCGAGAACACGTACCACGATCTGACGACGCAGAGTATAGCGGCGGCCGTTGCATGGAAAGCGGACGATGACCACCTCGCGGACAGGCCGGACAGCGTTACGATCACGCTCTTTGCGAACGGCGCTCCGTTCCGGACCGCCACGGTAAGCGCCGCGGACGGCTGGCGGTGCACGTTCGACGACCTGCTTATCTATGGAGACGGGAACGAGAAGATTACCTACACAGTGGATGAGACGACCGTCCCGGATAAATATGAAAAGAGCGTCTCGGGCGACGCGGAGAGAGGGTTCGTCATCACGAACACAAGAAAGGCAGACCCGCCCGCTTCTGCGGAACCGTCTGAAAACGGCGGATCGGGTGTAAACACAGGAGACACGGGCACTATTGCGGGATGGCTCCTGCTGATGGCCTGCTCCCTGCTCACGGCGCTGACGGCAGCCAGAGAAAAACATCGGAAATAGAGTCGGACCACATTTCCGGTAAAAGCAAATACTTGACAGACTGCGAAGCCACGTGCACACATACTGCCCGTGACTTCGCATTTTTTAAGCACTGCCTCCGGTTATAAAGAGGCGACGGCGTTTTCCCCCCGCGTTACGCTTTTTCTGTATCATCAAGAGATTCAGCACGATCGTACGTTCGAGAGAAGTGACGACCGCAGCAGGCGGAGTCCGCGCCAGGCCAATGTTTCCGGTTGCAGCGCCGAAGATGCATAGGGCCGGACTATCCAAGATCCCTTGATAGCAAATCGAGAACCAGAGTGAAGGCACCGCTGCGCCGACTGCCTGTGGGGCGTTGAGCAGGGTGTAGTAGAAGCCGAACAGCCGCGCCGTCGAAAGCATGATCCGGGAGAATGTGACACCGGGGGCGAGTGCGTCAGGCGTCGACAGGAACACCTGCACGTTCGGACGGACGAAAACGCAGGAAAGAAATGTCACGGAGCTGCATGCAAGAAGACTGAAAACCGCAGTGAGCTGCAGCAGTTTTTTCAAACAATCCATGCTATCGGATCCGTAACAGAGGCTGAGCAGAGGCTGGCCATCCTTGCCTATGCCGATCCCAATCAGAGAGACAATCATCAAAGAATTGCGCTCACTCCGAATGCGGCGAAGGAATGCTCTTTCCGGGAACAACCGCTTTCACAGCCCGATCCACGGCGCTGAAGTCCTTGTAAGCCGCCGGATCGAGTGCTTTCGCTTTCGCGATGGCCGCGTTGACGGCGGAGTAGTCCGCCTCTTTGAACTGCAAACCGGCAATAGCGGATTCAATAGCTTTCGCATACCCATCGACCGTGGACTGCTCGTTTTCAAGCTTGTTGCGGACGACGGCGTTCACGGCATCGGATACCGGTGTGAAGTCCTTGTACAGATCCGGATTCAGGCCGCTTGCGGCTTCGATTGCGTTATCGACAGCCGAATAATCCGCGGGATCGTAGTGGTAGATGGTGAAAGAATCCACATTCGAAAGATCCGTAACCCGCTTCGTAGTGATTGTAAATTCATTGTCGGAAACGGTTACCACGGAGAAGTTTGGAACTCTTTCCTGATTCTTGACCCTGGCATAGGCAAATTCATCGTTCCGAATAGTGTAGTACTTGCTGCCGGAACCGGAGTTTGCCGTCATATACAGAATTCCGGTAGGATTGGTAATGCTTGTGTAATCCGGATTGTCGTAGAGACTTGCGTCTGTCATCGGTGTCGTGCCGTCCATCATATAGGAGCGAACATACACGTGGTCATGGCCCATCAGAACGACATCGATATCCAGGTCTTTGAAAACGGGAGCCAGCTCGTTGCGGCGGGCGAGGATATCATCGTCATAGGCGTGACTTGCAACACTGAAAAGCGAATGGTGCATGACAGCGATTTTCCAGGCAGCGCTCGAATTCTTCTGGATCGCGTCCTGCATAAACGCTTTATGCTCCGCCGTGCTCATGTTATTGTCATTCAGCTGCAGGAAGAGCACGTTGTTATAGGTAAACCAGGAGTCACCACCGGCAGCGGTGCGGCCGTAGTCACTTTCGTTGGCAATATTGTAGTGCTGATCGTAGGACGAAGAGCTGCTGTCATGGTTTCCGACAACGGTCGGGTTAATAATGCTGGGCATGTAGGTGCTGTTGAGGTATCCGGCATACTGCTCTTCGCTGCTGGCTGTATTTACCTGGTCACCCGCAGAAAGCAGGAATGCGGAATTGGGGAAGTTCTCCGACATGACTTTCAGGGAGTTTGCCCAGGCGGCGGCGTCGGACTCATTGCTGCCGCCGGCACCGATCTGCGGGTCGCCGACATACAGGAATGTAAAAGCGCCCGCGGGCTGCGTCCGGAAGCTGTATACAGGGGATTCGGAAGATCCATTGACAAGCTGGTAGCTGTAGGCCGTGTCCGCGGCAAGATCGCTCAGGGTTGCCTTGAAATAATGGTAGCCGAGTTTGTTTGCAAGGCCGCTATTCGCGGAAGCGGTTTTCGCGGATTCCGGAAGGGCACCGTTTACAAGCTGCGACGTAGGAGCGTACCGTACAGTGCCGGCTTCGTCCGAGTCCGCATACCAGTTGATGTTGACCTGAGAGGCGTCCGTTCCCGGAGTCAGGCTGATGGAATCCTGCTTTGCAGCCGGTGCTTCGGTAGAAAAGCGGAGATCCGTGAAATCAAGATAGATATCGGAGCTGGATTCCCGGCCCTGATGCAGTTCTACGGCAACAGTGTTGCTGCCGTTCTGGAGCATGGAAGTATCTGTAACCAGAATTTCGCCGGTCTTCGGGCTTCCTGCGTTGGAACCGCCGTAGGAAAGGTTCGAGGAGAATCCTCCGCTGGGCTCATCAAACGCGGCGACCTTTACACCGTTGATATACACAATGGCGCTGTCATCGTAGAGCAGGCTTCCGGTCAGGCGCTTAATGCTTGCGGCGTCGCTAACGGTAATCGTCGTCCGGAAGAAGTACGCGGGAATATCTTTTCCGGAAGCGTCATCGTACTGCTTGAGAAGGGTGTTCGGCGTGCAGCCCCCTCCCAGGCTTGCGATGGCGCCGTTTTTCGCGCCGAAGCTTCCAACTCCGCTTTTCCAGGCGGAATCATCGAAGCTCGTCTTGGTTCAATCCGTACGGTCCGGCAGGGCTGCCGCCGGATCCGTGCTGTCGTCCAGGTAGCGCCAGGTGGTGCTGGATGAAATCAGGACATTGCCGTTGTCCGGATTTCCTGCCTGCACGAAGCCGATGCTGCTGAGCGTCAGAACGAGACACAGGAGCAGCGTCAGCACGGGCATCAGTTTCTTCTTCATTATTCTCCCTCCTTGGGATGGGCCCGGAACAGATGCGAAGTTCCGGACGCAACAGAAATGGAATTTATGCTAACGCGGAGATTCTTCCCGCGGAAGCGGACAGAGGGGAGCCTCGGTTCCTTCCCGCTCGGGAGCTTTGGCGGCGCTCCATGCTGATTTAAGGGCAAGAGCAGAAAGTGCCGCGGAAAGCGGAACGGAGAGAATAACGGCGGCGGTTCCGCACAGACCGTGCGCGATTTCCACGGCTGCAAAGTCTGAGCTGAGAATCTGCAGCGGCTGCACGCCGTAGGAGAACAGTACAAGCATCGTTGAAAGGGAGGAACCGGCAAAGGCCAGAATCAACGTATTGGACATTGTGCCCATCATGTCCCTTCCGACGTTCATTCCGGAGCGGAAGAGGTCCCGTGGGCGGAGCGAAGGATTTCGATCATGAATTTCGAACACCGCGGCGACCAGGGAAACGGCGACATCCATCACGGCGCCAAGAGAGGCGATCATCGCGGCGGCAAACAGAAGATGTGCAAGATCCAGTCCGGAGAACTGGGTAATCAGCAGAAGGCTGTCGACATTTTCGTCAACAAAGCCGCTGATATGCAAAATGGCGGAAAAAACGGCAAACAGCCCCGCGGACAGAGTCTCTCCGATCAGAACAACTGCGGCGGAGGTCAGGCTTTTCCGCCCGATGCCGCTGATAAGGCCGATGGAAACGAGCGTGAGCAGGAAGACCGTGGCAATTGTTACCAGAAGTACGGAGTGCCCGCCGTAGATGGCAGGAACTGTGAAGCGCAGAAGAAAGATAAGGGAAAAAGCCAACGCGGCGAGGCTGAAAAAGCCTCTTTTCCCGCCGACCAAAAGCATCAGCGCCGCGAAGACAAGGCAGACGGCCAGAATGCTGCCGGATCGATCATAATTGAAAAGGCTGTAGTAGGGCGCGGTATTGGCGGGCGCGTCAATGCAGACAATCACCCGAGTGCCGACTCGCACGCGAATATAATGCGTGTCGGAAAGGCTGTTTGAAAGTTCGACTGTTTCGCCGCCGAGGTCTACAGTGACGTTCTGGGTACCCAGCGTCCGGCCGGAGTAGGGGCTGCGCTGCTGATCGGCCGCGTCGGTCACGGCGGTTACGACGCCGCGCTTGTAGCTGCGGGTCGATGCGTCTACGGAAAGGTAGCGCTCCGGCAAAGGCTGCACAAGCAGAAGCAAAGCGGCAATCAGAGCCAGAAGGAGGACGCAGAGGCGGGACTGCGTCGAAAGAAACCGCTTCATAAAAGCCTCCTTTTGCCTGCAGAAGATTTAAGCAACCATAGTATAGCGGGCAAAAGAAAAATTCAGAGATGTTCTGAGGTTAAACGTGCGTAAACTTTTCAGCGGGATCGTAAAGCGGATTTTACAACCTCATCCGGGGAAAAGAAAAAGCTGACAGCCGACAGCACTTCGGGTATAATCAAGGCACGAAAAAGGAAGAAGGCGGCGGGAAACGTCGTCTGCGAGATTGCGTCTATGAAAAAATTCTATCGAATTCTACTGATTCTGCTGCTGATTTTGCTCGCGGCGGCGACGGTACGCCGGTACGACCGGACCCACAGCCCGGCGCAGGTGACCCCGACACCGGAAGTTTCGGCGGCGCAGGTTCGCGGAGAATCAGAAAGCTATTCCTCGTTTTATTATGACCAGCTGTCCGGGGAAGAGCAGACTGTTTATCAGGAACTGCAGGAGGCGGCCGAAGCCTGCCAGGCGAATGTGCCGGTTTCCGCCCTGTCTCTCGACTCTTTTTATAAGGCGGAAACCGCGCTCACCATGGATCATCCGGAATTTTACTGGATGACATCCTTCGTAACGCACGCGCGCGGCGGATGGGTAGAAAGCGTTACCTTCAGCGTTCCGGAAGATGCGGCTTCTACGATGGAAGCGCTGGAAAACGCGGCGGAGGAGATCCTGGGGGAGATCACGGAAGAAGGCGCCACCGATTATGAGAAGATCAAATGCATATTTCTTTACATCATCCAGCATACAGACTATGGAACGGACGAAGGCCGGGAACAGGATATCCGGAGTGTGCTGCTGGATCAGCGATCCGTCTGCGCCGGGTATGCCAAGGCGTTTGAATTTCTCTGCCGACGGGCGGGTGTAGACTGCACCTACGTGCAGGGATACAGCCTCACGGGGGAGAACCATGCGTGGAACCTGGTTGAGATAGGCGGCACGCCCTATTGGGTCGACGTGACCTGGGGCGATCCCATGTTCGAGGAAAGCGCTGCCGTATCGGTTCCGCAGGACTTTGTAAACTATGCATATCTCTGCGTGGAGGACGACGAGCTTTTCCGGACCCACCGGATTGAAACCGGAATCATCTTTGAAAATTACAGGATGGAAAACGCATTTTCTTATCCTGCATGCACGGATCCTTCGCTGAACTATTATCGTCTGCATGGCTGCTTTTTCGATACGTACGACCGGGAGGCAGTCAGCGGAAGCGTATGGTCGCAGATGGATGCGGATCCGGACGGCCCAATACAGATGCAGTTTGCAACCGCGGAAGCGTACCAGGAGGCTGCAGCGGATCTGTTTTCCGAAACCGATCCCTATTTCTTCCGCATTCTGAGGGAAGGAAGCCCCTTCCTATGGAGCGGGTCCTCGTACCGGTATTTTCTCCTGGAAGACTCCAATTCCCTTTGCGTTTTTCTGGACTGAAAGCGATGGGAAATGCACGAAAATACGCCTGTTTCCGCGCATATCCTGTTGAAAAGACCCGCCTGCCGTGCTAACATAGAAAACTGTGTTTTTAGGAAAAAGAATCGATACAGAGCGCTAAAGGAGTCTTCGATTTATGGATAAAATTCGAAACGTTGCCATCATTGCCCATGTTGATCACGGAAAAACCACCCTTGTGGACGAAATGCTGAAGCAGTCCGGGATCTATCGGGAGAACCAGGAAATCGTGGAGCGGGTAATGGACTCCGGCGATTTGGAGCGGGAGCGCGGCATTACCATTATGGCAAAAAACACAGCGGTTACCTATAAGGGAACGAAAATCAACATCGTGGATACGCCGGGCCACGCGGATTTCGGAGGCGAAGTGGAGCGGATCCTGAAAATGGTCAATGGCGTCATTCTGCTCGTGGATGCGGCAGAAGGACCGATGCCGCAGACCCGTTTTGTCCTGAGCAAGGCGCTGGAACTTGGACACCGCGTCATCGTAGTCGTCAACAAAATTGACCGGCCGGATCAGCGAGTGCACGAAGTCGTGGATGAAATTCTGGAACTGCTGATGGATTTGAATGCGACCGATGAGCAGCTGGATTCCCCGATGCTGTTCTGCTCCGGGAGAAACGGAACCGCGAGCTATTCTCCGGAAGTACCGGGGAAAGACCTGCAGCCGCTTTTTGATACGATTCTGGATTACATTCCGGAACCGGATATGAATTTGGACGCGCCGTTCCAAATGCTGGTTTCCAATATTGATTACAATGAATTCGTTGGACGCATCGCCATCGGCCGCATTGAGCGGGGTATCATTCACCAGAATGACGAAATCGAGGTGTGCAACTATCATGATCCCGATGCCGAGCCGCGGAAGGCAAAGGCGACCGCACTATACGAGTTTGACGGCCTGAAGCGCGACCCGGTCGCAGAGGTCGGTGCAGGCAATATTATCGCGATGAGCGGGATCGGAGACGTCACCATCGGCGATACGGTCTGCGCGCGCGGTGCGGCGGAGCCACTTCCGTTCGTCAAGATTTCGGAGCCGACGCTGGAGATGGTGTTCTCCGTAAACGACTCGCCTTTCGCCGGGAGAGAAGGAAAGTACGTTACGTCCCGTCAGCTGCGAGATCGGCTGTTCCGGGAAACGCTGCGCGATGTTTCCATCCGGATTTCGGAAGTGGAAAATTCAACGGACAGCTTCCGTGTCTGCGCCCGCGGGGAGATGAGCCTTTCCATTCTCATGGAGACGATGCGTAGGGAAGGCTATGAATTCCAGGTATCGCCGCCTCGGGTTCTGTATAAGGAAATAGACGGCAGGCGCTGCGAGCCCATTGAGCGCGTCGTTGTGGATGTACCGCAGGAATATGTCGGCTCAGTGATTGAAAAGCTGGGGGGCCGAAAGGGAGAAATGCAGGAAATGACGCCCCTCGGAAAAAGGACCCGGGTGGAGTTCCTGATCCCATCGCGCGGTCTTTTCGGTTACCGTAACGAGTTTCTGACCGATACCAAGGGAGAAGGAATTCTGACGTCCGTCTTTG
This sequence comes from uncultured Eubacteriales bacterium, assembly GCA_900313925.1. Classification (GTDB taxonomy): domain Bacteria; phylum Bacillota; class Clostridia; order Oscillospirales; family Oscillospiraceae; genus UBA2922. Next base: position 37,956 of record OMTF01000026.1, read on the forward strand.
ACCGGTATGAGCCGTATAAGGGGGACATCAGCAGGAGGAGCATGGGTTCCCTGATTTCCTATGAAACCGGGACCAGCATTACGTACGGCCTGTATGCCGCACAGCAGCGGGGCGAGCTGTTTATCGGGCCGGGCGTGGAAGTCTACGGCGGTATGATCGTAGGCGAAGCAAACCGCCCGGACGATATCACGGTGAACGTCTGCAAAAAAAAGCAGCTTACGAATACACGCGCGGCGGGAAGCGATGAAGCGCTGCGGCTTGTTCCTCCAAGACAGATGAGTCTGGAACAGTGTCTGGAGTTTATGGCGGATGATGAGCTTCTGGAAGTAACGCCCAAACATCTTCGGCTCCGCAAGAGCATTCTGGACCACGAAAAGCGAATGAAAGCGCTGATGCGGAATCGATGAGAAATACGATTGACCACATACGGCTGGAAGACGGGGATCGGAGTCTTGTGATTCTGGATCAGAGTCTTCTTCCCGGAAAAAAAGAATATGTCAAGCTGACCGGGGCACCGGAAATGTTCCGGGCGATCCAGACACTGCAGGTGCGCGGCGCGCCAGCGATCGGCATCTTTACCGGATTTGCGCTCTACGTCCTCGCCCGGCGCAGCGATGCGGCGGACGCGGAGGCGCTGTGCCGGGAAGCAGAGCGGAATGCGGACTATCTTGTCTCCTCCCGCCCGACGGCTGTAAACCTGTCCTGGGCAGCCCGACGGATTGTCCGGGCGGCAAGATCCGCTGCTCCGGAAGGCCGCGAGGCAGTGCTTTCGAAGATGCAGGAGGAGAGCCAGGCCATTCTGGATGAGGATATTGCCATGTGTACGGCAATCTCCGAATACGGGCTTTCGCTTCTTTCGGACGGCTGCGGGGTTCTGACGCACTGCAATGCCGGTCCGATTGCAACCTCCCGCTATGGGACGGCGATCGGGCCGATGATCCTCGGCCGGGAAAGAGGCTATCAGTTTCACGTTTACGCCGACGAAACCCGTCCGCTTCTGCAGGGCGCCCGGCTGACCTGCTGGGAACTGTCCAATGCCGGCGTGGATGTCACTCTGATCTGCGATAATATGGCCTCCATGGTGATGAAGCAGGGGAAGGTGCAGTTTTGCTTTGTCGGTTGCGACCGCATTGCGGCAAATGGCGATACCGCAAATAAAATAGGCACGAGCGGAGTTGCGATTCTGGCAAACTACTATAAGATTCCGTTTTTTGTTCTGGGTCCGAGTTCCACGGTGGATCTTGCTACGCCGGACGGCAGCGCGATTCGCATAGAGCTGCGGGATGGAGAGGAAATCCGATCAAAATGGTATAAGGAACCTATGGCGCCGGAGTGCGTGCCCTGCTATAACCCGGCGTTTGATGTGACGGACCATCGTCTCATTTCCGGCATAATTACGGAAAAGGGAATCTGCCGGCCGCCGTATTCGGAAAGCCTGCGAAGGCTGTCTCGGGAATAGAAAGGAAAAGCAGCAGGCACAGAGAGACAAAGAGTCCCCCTCCGGGAGAGAAAGGCAAAAGCCGAATCTGCCGGAGGGGGAATTTCGATCGAAAAGGAAATATATTCCGGAAAAGGAATACGGATCATTCTGGATACAGCGGTGTGGAAAGATAGCGGTCACCGGAATCCGGAAACAGAACCACAATCGGTTTGCCTTCAAACTGCGGTCGCTTGGCAAGCTCCACCGCGGCGCACAGTGCGGCGCCGGAGGAAATGCCGACAAGAAAGCCTTCTTTTTTTCCAATCAGCTGCCCGTACTGAAACGCGTCCTCATCCTTGACGGGGATCACTTCATCATAAACGGAGGTGTCCAGCGTGACGGGAACAAATCCGGCGCCGATCCCCTGAATTTTATGCGATCCGCTGACGCCCCTGGAAAGGACCGGAGACGAGGCGGGCTCCACAGCGACGATATGTACTGCGGAATTTTGGGACTTCAGATACCTGCCGACGCCCGTTATGGTTCCTCCGGTGCCGACACCGGCGACGAAAGCGTCCACCTGACCGTCCGTGTCGTTCCATATTTCTGGACCGGTAGTTCGGAAATGCGCTTCCGGATTTATCGGGTTCGTAAACTGGCCGGCGATGAAGGAATGCGGCGTCTGCCGCTGCAGTTCCTCCGCCTTGGCGATGGTGCCCGGCATGCCGCCTTCGCACAAAACGAGTTCGGCACCGTAGGCTTTCATCAGCTTCCTGCGTTCCACGCTCATGGAGGCGGGCATGACGATGATGATCCGATAGCCTCTGGCGGCAGCCACGGAAGCCAGGCCGATGCCGGTATTGCCGGACGTGGGCTCAATGATGACAGAGTCCGGCTGCAGAAGCCCTTTTTCTTCCGCGTCCTCGATCATTGCCTTTCCGACACGGTCCTTCACGGACCCGGCGGGGTTTAGATATTCAAGCTTTGCCAGTATTTTGGACTTCAGACCGAAGACGGCTTCAAGATTTCCCAGCTCAAGAAGCGGAGTTCCCCCGATAAGCTGGTCTGCGGATTTGTAAATTTTTGCCATAGTAACGCCTCTTTCTTCGTGAAGCGCGGGGACCGGGACGACCCGGATACGGCGGAAAAAGCCAATCCCTGTACGCTTGTCTATCGATACGGACAGATACGCGAACCGCGCTGATTAATCTACATTATAGTGCCGGTGCAAACAATTGCAAGAGAACCCATCGGCCGAAGCCGGCAGGGAGGAAAAAACGCTGCGCCGGGCGGCGCAGCGTTGAAACACACCTATTTTCAATTCAGTTTACAACAATAACGCAGGTTGCCGGGATCATTTTGGCATCGGAGGGTACAATGGACATATAATAGGTTCCGGCGGTGGGAAAACTGAGGCTAAGGGAGCCGTCACTCTGCGTAAAAGCGTTGTCAATGCCTTCTATTTTTCCCTCTCCGTTCACCTGCGCGACTTGCAGCGTCGGAAGGGCAACCTCGGAAACGGCGTTGCTTTCATCTACGGAAAGCGCTTTCACATGGATCGGCAGAGTGTCCGACGTCGTTAAGTTGGCGTAGGTTGTGTCAAAGTAAGTAAAGACGGTTTCCGTCGGCAGGACGCTTCCCAGGATACAGGCAACCAGGCAGTCGCCCTTGCGGACCTCCTCTTCGAGATTTGTTACGGGAGAATCATTGAGAAAGCACTGGAAATTACCGCTGCTTTGATTCCAAAGACGCACAATTTTTCGATCCGCACCGGTGCCGGTTCCCTCATAGCCATCCGCGCAGTATTTTTCATGGGCGGCCGTCAGGACGTCGTCAATATCAAAGGTGCCGCTTTCATTTCGATCCTGCACGCTGACGGGGACTTGCACCATCACGGTGCCGTCGGTGCCCTTGGAAAAACCTTCCGAAGAGTAGATGGAAACTTTCACCGTTATGCTGGTGGCATTTTCGGCGGCTTCCGGCGTCGGGACAATATCCGAGGCAGTTGCGACTTCCGAAGACCCGGCCTCCGGATTTCCCGGACCGCAGGAGCATAGCAGCAGACAAAGCAGCGCAGTCGCTGCAATTAGGCAGATAATTCTTTTCATTTTGCAATTCCGGAAACGCTTCGCACCCGGAATCCTCCTCTCTCCAGGGGCCGCCGTCGGGCAGGCGCGCTGGCATTAGAACGATTATAGCATGGAAAAAATTTTTACACAATCCGAACGGTGTTAGTGGACGCACGCGAAGAAAGCAGGTAAGATAAAAAGGATCAAAGAACTCCCGGAACGCAAAGGCCGAAGGAGGAAAGGGCGAGGGCTATGGATGAAATGAAAATCAGTTCGAAATTTCTAACCGGAATCGTATCAAAAATTATTGACAAGCTCGTGCGCAAGAAACTGGGCGTTGATGTAGGCGTACAAATCAACAGCGTGCAGGCGACGATGCAGGAGGGGAATACGCATCTGCACCTCGATGTTGATGCGGACATGAAAAAAGAGGATCTGGAGAACCTGCTGAAAAAAGCGGGAATTCTCTGAAAACTGGAAAGAGAAGTAAGATCAACGAAGCCGGCTCTTTAGGGAACCGGCTTTACGATTATTGCGAATGTGTTACAGAAGAATTCCTCCGCCCAAAACCGAGTCTCCATCATAGAATACAGCGGACTGACCGCGGGTGATAGCCCGCTGCGGCGCGTCAAAGACAAGACGGGCGCAGTCCGGCCCGGTCACCGTAATGCGGCACGGTTCTTCCCTGTGCCGGTAGCGTATTTTGGCCGAGGCTCGCAGCTCCTGCTGCGGAGCCGCGCCGGCAATCCAATGGACCTCCTTGATGAAAGCTTCCGTCTGAAACAGATCCTTTTTTCCCCCGAGAATGACCGTATTGTCTTCCGGACGGATATCCAGAACGTAAAGCGGTTCGGAAGAGGGAACACCAAGGCCACGACGCTGGCCGATAGTGTAATGAATAATGCCTCGATGCCGGCCGAGTGTGCGACCGCTGCGATCGATAAAGCGGCCGGGCGGACAGGGCTTGCCGGCACAGGCTTCCACAAGCGCCGCGTAGTCTCCATCCGGTATAAAGCAGATATCCTGGCTTTCAGGCTTGTGTGCTGTCGGAAGATGCAGTGCGGAGGCAATTTCCCGGGTTTCCTTTTTCGAGAAGCCGCCGAGAGGAAACAGTATGTGTGCGAGCTGGTCCTGCGTAAGATTGTACAGGAAATAGCTTTGATCCTTGGATTCATCCAGGGCCTTTTTTAACCGGAAAATCCCGTTTTCCTCTGTGATGCGGGCATAGTGGCCGGTCACCAGCCTGTCGCAGCCCATTTTTTTCCCTTCTTCTGCCAGCAGGCCGAATTTCATGGTTTTATTGCAGCGGATGCACGGATTCGGCGTTTCGCCCCGCAGGTACGCGGCGGCGAACGGCGCCACTACGTTTTCGCGGAATTCGCGCGAGAGGGGAAAGGCGTAGAAGGGAATCCCCAGCGCTTTGCAGACCGCCTGGGCATCCTGTACGGTGCGGGAATCCTCCTGCAGCTGCATGGTGCAGCCAATGCAGGAAAATCCCTTCTTTACTGCCAAATATGCGGCGACGCTGGAATCCACGCCGCCGGACATGGCGACTAACGCGGTTGGCATTTTGTTTCCTTTCCCGGCTCGCGGCGCAACGCTTCAGAGCTTTTCATCGTCGAAGAAGTCCTTGTAGTAATCCCGCTGCTCCTGATTTCGGAATGTTTCCGGAGGATCTACAATGGTCGGCTTTCCGCGCTTCGGATCGAAGGAAGCGAAATCCTGTGAGGAAAGCGAAGTGCCGCGCTTTGCGGATGCAGCGGGAACGTCCCGGCGAGCCGCCTGCCGGCGGCGGGCTTCCTGCTTTTTCCGCAGATTTTTTCTCCTTGCCATATAGAGGCGGCGGTACAAAAGAAGCAGCAGGATAAGACCGAGGAGAACATAGAGGATAATCATCGGTGTACTGGAGAAAACAGCGGACAGAACCGAAGCCGCGTGGGACCAAAAAGAGTAGGGGACGTCCACGGAAGCGACGAGAGGAACTTCCGCGGCGACGGCGCCGTTTACCAGGACCTGGACCGTACCAAGTTCCTGCCCGGCGGAGATAGGTGCCGTCGGATTTTCTTCGGTCAGCGCGATGCTGTACTCCAGACTGTCCGGATCGACGTCCGAGGGCAGGAGAACGGCAACATCATGCTGCGGATGAACGGTTACGGTATTCTGCCCGGACGGAGCGTCCCGAACCGGAACCTCATCGAGCAGTTCTTCCGTTTTGAATACGGAAACGTAGTTGAAGTTATCGAACGCCCAGTTGTAAAGGGCGATAGTGTCCGTAAAATTGTGGAAAGTTGTACTTCCATCCTCCTCCAAGGTGGAGGGGCAGCCCATTACAATGCAGAGAAAGTCCCGATCGTCGGATTTGGCGGCGGAGGCGAGACAGTACCCCGCCTGCTGCGTGTAGCCGGTTTTTATACCATACGCCTGTGGATACACATAGGCGGTCCCATACATGCTTTCACTGGTCAGAAGCCCGTTGGTATTGTAAATGGTATTGGCTTCCGACAGATTGCTTTTGGGAAGCGCATAGCTCTGCGATCCGCACAGTTCCACGAACAGGCTGTGCTGCAGAGCCTCCCGCGCGATGAGGAACTGATCGTAAGCGCAGGAATAGTGATCCTCCTCGTGCAGGCCGTGATCGTTTGAAAAGTGGGTGTTGACGCACCCTAATTCCTGTGCACGGGCGTTCATGAGATCCACGAAGGCCTGCTGGGAGCCGGATACGGCTTCCGCGATCACATTGCAGGCGGGACAGGAGGAGGAAAGTCCGGCCATATAGAGATACTGCCGCAGCGGACGGGTCTCTCCGATGGACAGATCCACTTCCGTCTCCAATGGATCAATTCCGTCCAGACAGGTTTCCGAAGCGGTCACAGGTTCATCAATGTCAATATCTCCCCGTTCATAGGCTTCTACGGCGAGGAGGATCGTCATCATTTTCGTCAGACTGGCGGGATAGGCTTTTTCCTTTTCCGCCTTGGAATACAGGACCGTTCCGGTCCCTTGATCTACCATATAGCAGGATGTGCAGGTCAGCTGCGGAAAACTGCTGGAATTTCCACCGGTACCCGTCTGTGCCGGCTCCTCCTCCGAACCGGCGGCAGAGTCGGATCCCGTGCTTTCTCCTAGACAGGGAAGCGCAAGAAGCAGGATGCAGAGCAGATAAACAACGGCACGAAAAAATTTTTTCAAAATGAGACTCCTCCAGTTGCTTGCCCGCTTGGATCAAAGAGGACCCGAAATGCGGCGGGCTTGCCGCGAACCGGAAAGCGGTCCGTGCGGCATGCGGCATAGATAAAACCATGATAAAACCTGCCCGGAAAATGTCAAGCGTGCCGTCGTGGAACAGCTGCAATTCCGGCGCATATCCGCGGACGGAAAAAGGTGCAGCGCCCTCGGGTTCTCCCCAAACGATCCATTCTATGGTATCATTGGTAAAAAGACGGATTCGAAAGCACTGGCTTCGGCAGGGTACGGAAAAGTACCGGAGAAAAACCATGAAAATTTTAGTTGTAGATGATGAAAAAAGCCTTGTTAAGGGAATAAAATTCAACCTTGAAAACGAAGGATACCAGGTGGATGCGGAATATGATGGAGAAGCTGCAGTCCGTCTTGCGAAGGAAAACGAGTACGATCTGATTATTCTCGACCTGATGATGCCAAAGAAGGACGGATTGCAGGCATGCCAGGAGATACGGATGTTTTCTACAGTGCCGATTATTATCCTCACTGCGAAGGACGAAGATTCCGATAAGCTGATGGGCTTTGAGTCCGGTGCGGATGACTATATCACGAAGCCCTTCAATATTCTCGAGCTGAAGGCCAGGGTTCGCGCCCTGCTGCGGCGCGCGACCATCACTGCGGCGCCGCAGGAAAAGGAAGAGCCGGATCTTCTTCAGGCGGGAAACATCACACTCGCTCCGCGGCAGCGGGAAGCGCGCAACGCCGGGGAACCGGTGGATCTGACCATCAAGGAATATGATCTTATCGAATTTCTTATGCGGCATGCCGGCGCGGTATACACCAGGGATCAGCTGCTGAATCTTGTCTGGGGTTACGATTACCAAGGGGATACCCGGACGGTGGACGTGCATATCCGGCGGCTTCGGGAAAAGCTGGAAGCGGATCCGGCAAACCCGTCCCATATCATTACCAAATGGGGAATCGGCTACTATTTCAAGGAGTAAGGATCTGCCCGAAGAAGAGAAAAAGACGCAAAGAAAAAGGATGTGCCGGAAGCTGCGGGCTCCGAATCGGGGCTGCGCGGCGGCAGATCCTTTCTTTGTCGCTGCGGGAATTCGAGGCGGTGAAGGGAAGAGGCGGAAGGGAGAGGGAGCAATGCAGGAGAAGAAGCGTTTTTCGGAAAACTCAACTGTAGGGGAAGTGATCCGAGACCCGGTCTTTTCCCCGTTTGGCCGGCTGCTGTTTCCCGTGGACCTTTCGATCCCGGAACGCATGACCCTGAAGCAGGTCAGCCGCTCCGACGTCCTCCTTTGGTATACGAATCTTCACGCGGAAAAGACCGTTGAAATTCTAAACGAACTGTACAAGCGAGCGTCTTCCGGCGAGACAATCTTCTATCCGATTTATTCGGAACAGGAGCAGTGCGAAAATCCGGACTGGCGCCAAACCGGGCTTTTCTATCTGCGCGGAAGCCCCGGAGAGCGTTTTGCCATTGTATCGGCAGGCGGCGGTTTTTATTATGTGGGCGCGATGCACGACAGTTTCCCTCACGCGCTGGAGCTCAGCCGCAGAGGCTGCAACGCCTTTGTCTTGATCTATCGGCCGAAAACGGCATGGCAGGACCTGGGAAGAGCCATCTGCTTCGTGGAAGATCATGCGGAGCAGCTGGAGATTTCCCCTGCCGGCTATTCCCTTTGGGGCGGATCCGCCGGGGCGCGCATGGCTGCGGTGCTGGGAAACCGGCAGCATTTGGAGCAGCTGACCGGACGCTCCGCGATAAGCTGGAAAGAAGGCGGATCCCGGGCGGCATCAGAGTCCCGGACGGTTCTTCCGCAGGCGTCCGCCGTCATTATGCAGTATACGGGATTCGAAGACTGTTCTCCGGACGATGCGCCGACCTACGCCTGCGTCGGGACCGAGGACAGGATTGCCTGGTGGCGAGGAATGGAAGCACGGCTTGCGCAGCTTGAAAGCATGGGAATCCCCACGGAGTTCCATGCTTACAAGGGGCTGCAGCACGGATTCGGAATCGGAACCGGAACCGTTGCAGAAGGATGGATCGATGATGCAGTCGCTTTTTGGGATGCCCGATCCGAGAGCTCCGCTATGCATTAGCTGAAAGCCGCAATACGAAAAACATATTGTACAATCGGGAGCATTTCCGCTAATTTTGTATTGTAAAAAAAGACAGAGAAAACTCTGAAAAACAATCCAATGAGCGGAAAGGATGAGAATTATGAAAAAAACAATAAGCCTGCTGCTGTGCCTGCTGGTATTGGCCGGCGTACTTTCTGGATGCGGTTCAGGAACGACCGCCGCTCCAAGCACCGCGTCACCCGCAGCGTCGACAGAGCCTTCCGCGGCAGGCAGCTCGGAGGAACCGGTGGCGGAAAGCGGGAACATCCTGGTTGTCTATTTCTCCGCGACGGGCAATACGAAAGCCGTGGCGGAAGCCATAGCGGAAACGCTCGGGGCAGATCTGTTCGAAATTACGCCTGCGGAACCATATACGGCGGATGACCTGAACTGGTCTAATGAGGACAGCCGCGTTGTCCGCGAACACGAGAACGAAGACCTCCAAAATCAGGTGGAACTGGAAACGACAGAGGTTGCAAACTGGGAAAAGTATGAGACCGTCTTTTTCGGATATCCCATCTGGTGGGGCAACGCCGCGTGGCCGGTAAACCAGTTCGTGAGGAACAATGACTTTTCCGGAAAAACGATCATCCCCTTCTGCACATCCTCTTCGTCCGGCATCGGACAGAGCGCAGCAAACCTTGCGGAGATGGCGGGAACCGGAACCTGGGAAGAAGGACAGCGCTTTGCAAGCAGCGCGAGCAGCGACGAAGTCTCTGCATGGGCGAAGGAAGCCATCGCCTCCTGAAGAACAGAAAAAGCAACAGCAGACAATCCCCCGCGGACGATGGAAAAATCGCTTCGCGGGGGATTTCCTGCATTGAAGCAGGGAATCGACCGCCGGGCCTGGCGGCGAAGCCATGCCTTCAAAGCGAGGCGGAAGCCGCTTCAGGTGGGCCTGCGGCGGGGAAAGTTGCACTTGAATTCCCGCGTGCACTGAGAGTACACTAATCTGGTAGCAGAGCTATAGAACAAGCAGCAAGGAGCGGCCGGCAGCGGTGCAAGAGGACAGGAAAGAAAAACTGCATCTTTGGAAGGTACGGATCCTGAAGTTCGTCAGGGGCGTCCAGTTCAAGTTCGTCAGCGTAATGGCGGTCATCATGCTGATTTTCTTTATGCTGATCAACATCCTGCCGCTGACGACCTCAAGGGACCTGATTTTTTCGGAGAAAGAAACCTCCATGACGAATCAGGCTTCAACGATTTCCTCTTCACTGTCTACCCTCAGCACGCTGAGCCGGGATCGAGTCTCCGAGATTCTGAACCTGCTGGATGTCAGCGGCTATGACCGAATTCTGGTGACCGACAGCTACGGCATTTCCATCTACGATACGGCACAGGAGGGCAATACAGTCGGAACGGAACCGGACATTGGAGAAATTGAAACCGCTCTGACCGGAAAAACTGTATTCTCGTCGACGTTTGCAGATTCCGCGTTTTCCAGCGCTGCCGCGGTTCCCATCGTGCACAGCGGCGCGACGCAGGGAGCCGTTTATCTTCACGAATATGATACGGATCATGCTTCGCTGCTGCTTCGGCTCCAAACCCAGATTCGGATGGCCTCTCTTTTCATCTGTATTGCGGCGGTTCTGATCGATGTCCTTCTGTCCAGCGTACTGACCCGAAATATCCGGAACCTGACAACCTCCGTGCAGACAGTCGCGGAAGGGGACTACAGCCACCGCTTCAAGGTAACGGGACACGACGAGGTCGCAATTCTGGGACAGGAATTCAACGATCTGACACAACGTCTGGAGGAAACGGAGCGGCAGCGGCGGCAGTTCGTTTCCGATGCGTCCCATGAACTGAAGACGCCCCTCGCGTCGATACGGCTTCTGTCTGACAGCATTGTGCAGGCGGACAATATGGATGAGGACACCATGCGGGATTTCGCGCAGGATATCGGAAATGAAGCGCAGCGTCTGCAGAAAATCACGGAAAAGCTGCTGGATCTGTCGAAGCTGGACGATAATATTATCGTCGAAGAGGAACCGGTGGATCTGAAGCAGGTTTCCCTGGATGCGTTGCGCATGCTCCGGCCCCTGGCCGACAAGCAGAAGGTCCTTTTGAAGACCAATCTGGATGACGGATGTGTTATTATGGCTACGGTGGACGATGTGTACCATATCGTCTTCAACCTTGTGGAAAACGCAATAAAATACAACGTACCTGGAGGCAGTGTAACGCTTCGGGTACGGCAGAATGAAAAAAGTGTGGAGTTTATTTCCGAAGATACCGGAATCGGCATCCCGGAGGAGGATCGGATAAACATATTTGCCCGGTTCTATCGGGTGGACAAGGCGAGAAGCCGGGAGGCCGGCGGAAGCGGCTTGGGACTGAGTATCGTCCATGACTGCGTCGAGCGGCATTGCGGAACCATTACCGTCGGGGCAAACAAGCCGCAGGGCAGCCGCTTCACCGTGACGTTCCCGCGTCCGACGGAAGAGCAGACGGGACTGTAGCGGCAGTGCAAAGCGCGATTCGCACACGGCTGCTGGGAAAAGGCAGAAAATCGAAAGGAGGCGCCGCCCGAACAGCGGGCGGCGGCAGAGAGCATGAATAATATATCCAGAATACAGCAGAAGCTGGCGGAAAAGGGCTTGGACGCGGTTCTCATATATAACGAACAGAATCAGCGTTACGCGGCCGGATTTCCCTTTACGGACGGCGTGGTGTATGTTTCTACCCGAAAAGCGGTGCTGCTGACGGATTCCCGCTATGTGGAGGCAGCGCGCAAGGCGACGCAGGGAGCCGTCGAAGTGCAGATGTTTGATCTGGAACATCCGCAGACGCAGCTTCTGCGAACACTTCTGCAGGAGGACGGGGTCAAGACGGTGGGCGCCGAGGAGCAGACGCTGAGTTATGCGAGCTATGAGCGTCTGCAGAAGGAGCTTGGCATTTCCTTTTCTCCGGCGCAGAGCATTTTCTCCGCACTGCGCGCTTCCAAAACGGAGGAAGAGATTCAATGCATGATCGAGGCGCAGCGGATTGCGGAAAAAGCGCTGGACACAGTTCTTGGCATGATAAAGCCCGGGATGAAGGAGCGGGATATCGCGGCAGAACTTAATTACCAGATGATGAAAAACGGAGCGGAAGGGATTTCCTTTGATACGATCGCCATTACCGGCAGAAAGACGAGTATGCCGCACGGCGTCCCGGGAGACGAGACGGTGCAGGCGGGAGATTTCGTAACTATGGATTTCGGCTGCTTGAAATACGGGTACTGCTCCGATATGACCCGAACGGTTGCCGTGGGATCCGCAACGGACGAGATGAAGAAGATCTACAGCATAGTTCTGGAAGCGCAGCTGCAGGGGATCGCGCATGCGCGGGCGGGGATCACGGGAGCCGAGATTGACGGAGCGGCACGCAAAGTCATTGAGGAGGCCGGCTACGGAAAATATTTCGGTCACAGCTTTGGGCACAGTCTAGGCCTTAACATTCACGAGCCGCCGGTTGCCTCTCCCGCGAACCGGTTTCCCATGCCCGCCGGAGCGGTTGTAAGCGCGGAACCCGGCATCTATATTCCCGGCCGGTTCGGCGTACGGATCGAAGACGTTATGATCCTTCGCCCGGAAGGGAGCGAAGTCATTACGAAAGCTCCGAAACAGCTGCTGATTCTTTGAGGAGGGGACCGGCATGGCAAATAAAAAAGAGGAACAGAAAAGGGTAAACAGAATTTTCGCGGTCAACATCAATATGTTTCTGTATATTGGGATCGCACTTCTCCTGCTGACGATTGTCCTGAGCAAAACCGTTCCCTCTATTCCCGCACTCGTTACGACAATTCTGTATATCTTCGCCATCTGCAGTCTTGTGTTCTATATGTTTGAGATCCAGTACCGGCGCCGGACCGGGGACGTCCACGACGAAAAAGCACGGAAGAAAGCCATGGAATATGAGCCGAAGTCTGCCGTGTCCAAAGGGAAAAAGGACGCGGGAAAGGGAAAAGCGGCGTCAAGAGGCGCATCAAGGCGAAAATAGCGTGACAAATATTGAAAAAGCAGGGCGCATAAGGTACAATATTTCAAGAAATTTGACAGGAACACTGATTCAAAGTACTGGGAGGAATCTTTATGATAACAGCAGGGGATTTTAAGAATGGCGTCACGTTTGAGCTGGACGGTCAGGTTATGCAGGTAGTTGAATTCCAGCATGTAAAGCCCGGAAAGGGAGCCGCTTTTGTACGGACAAAGATGAAGAATGTCATCACCGGAGCGGTGACCGAAACGTCTTTCAACCCGACGGCGAAATTTGAAAGTGCAACGGTGGATCGGAGAACTATGGAATACAGCTACAGCGACGGAGACCTGTACTACTTCATGAATCCGGAAACGTATGAGCTTGAACCTGTAGAGAAATCCGTTCTTTCGGACAACTTCAAATTTGTCAAGGAAAATATGGAGTGCACCATTTATTCCTATAAAGGAAAAATCTTCAACGTTGAGCCTCCGATGTTTGTTGAACTGAAAGTAACTGCAACCGATCCGGGATTTGCCGGCAACACGGCAACGAACGCAACGAAGCCCGCAACCCTGGAAACCGGTGCAGAAATCAAGGTGCCGCTGTTTATTGACAATGGTGAAACGATTAAGATCGACACTCGCACAGGGGAATATCTGGGCAGAGCATGACAGATTCCCGCCGGTGAGACAGGAAAAAGCGAAAACGTCCGCATAAGGCGGACACTCAAGAATAAAGCAGCATCCCCGGATTGAGGAAAGTCAAATCCGGGGATGCTGTTATTAAAAGGGGGGTAAAATGAGAGGAAACCAAATCAATCAATCTGAATATGCTTCTTTTCCGGTACTTCCGGAGCTTTCTTCGGAAGGGTCAGCTCCAGAATGCCGTTATTGTAGCTTGCCTTGATTGCATCCACATCCACGTTGGAGACATCAAAGCTGCGGCTGTAGGAGCCGTAATAGCGCTCCCGCTTAATGTAGTTTTTCTTGTCGTCCTTTTCTTCCTTGGACTCGGTGTGCGTTGCCGTTATGGTCAGGCAGTCCTCATCAATGTCCAAATGGATATCTTCCTTCTTGAATCCGGGAAGCTCTGCTTCGATCAGGTATTCCTTTCCGTTATCGGAAACATCGGTGCGGAAAGAGTTGTTATTGAAGTAGGACTCCATCGTACGAAACGGATCATCAAAGAAATCACGACGGCTGAAAGGAACAATTTCAAACATAGCTAAGACCTCCTATATCAAAACGATTCAATTTAGAGTTTCGGGAAGAGCTCTCGTCCCTGGAGCTCCTTTCTTTTACTGTCTATACGATAGTCTCAGTTTTTGAATAAAGTGTGTACAAAATATGAATAGAATGTAAATATTAGCACTCTCATCACGAGAGTGCTAATATTTTTAAAAAGTTTTATTCGGTCGGAGGCGAGTTTTCGGCATCGGCGGGGCGGTCCGAAGAAAACTCTTCCGCGGAAGACGCCGGGGATGGACTTTCTGCGGCTTTCTGCGAAGCAAGGAACGCGGCGGCGTCATTGGCAGCCTCTTCCATGTCTGCATCCACTTCAATATGCAGCGGAGGCTTCTTGCAGAGGATATCGTACATAATCGGGATGATAAAAAGCGTCATGAGCGTTCCATAGAGGAGGCCTCCTGTCATGACAATCGCCATACCGCGGCCCAGCTGGCTGCCTAAACCGGAACCCAGCATAAGCTGCAGAAGTGCGAGGATCGTGGTCAGCGCGGTCATCAGAATCGGCCGCATGCGAGTCTGGCCGGCTGCGGTCAGGGCATCACGGCGGCTCATTCCGCCGACCCGGAGCTGGTTCGTGTAGTCTACGAACACAATTCCGTTGTTTACAATTGTTCCGAGAAGAATCAGAAAACCCATGAGGGCAAGCGCCGTGATCTGCTCGCCGGAGACCAGGAGCGCCAGTACGCCGCCGGTAAAGGCAAGCGGCAGGGTAAGCAGAATAATAAAGGGGCTCAGGAGGCTCTGAAATTGGGCAACCATCACCAAATAGATCAGAAGAACAGCAAGCGCAATCATCAGAAGCATCTGGTGCAGCATATCCTGGACCTGGCTGGATTCCCCGCTGATCTCAAAGGAGCATCCTTCCGGCAGGGCGTCCGCAATCGCGTTCAGCTGCGGTTCCAGCTCCCTGGTTAGAAGCTCGGTATTGTACCCGTCCTTTGCCGTTGCGGTGACATCCGTAAACTGCCGCAGATTGCTTCGAAGCAGCGTACTGGGAGACACGGTTTCTTCCAGCGTGGCAAATTCGGAGAGCTTGTGGGTTTCCGTATCGTTTCCGGAACCCGCCAAAGGCGTACTTTCGGATGCTGCGCCGGTCAGGGCGGATGCCGATACGGAAGAATCAGCGGAAGCCGATGCAGATGAAGCGCTCAGAAGCGAGGAAGAGGAAAATTCCATATCCATCAGATTTTCCCGGGTCACGATTCTTCCGGCGTTTGCCCGGATGACCACATCCACATTCTCGCCGTCAAGGCGCAGGGTGGTTGACGTGACATCCGTCTGCAGTCTCTCTGCGATCTGCGCATAGATCTGCGCGACAGTAAGACCGTAACTCATGGCCTTGTCTTTATCGATAATCAGATGGAGCGTTTTCTGCTCGTCCTGCTCTCCGGCAGAAACGTCTTCAAACCCGGGGTTCTGCCGAACGACTTCCGCAACCTGTGAAGCGGCTTGCCGGATCGTGTCCGTATCCGGTCCGTAGACGTGAATGGTCAGGCCGGAGGCTATCATGCTTCCGTAATCGCTCATGACATTCGTAGACGCTTTGACCTCGCACGGGAGCGATGCCGCCGCGGCGTTGATGTCGCTGCAAATCTGCTTAATTTCCTTGCCCGACGCGTTTTCGGAAGCGGTAACATAGCAGATATAGGAACCATATTGATCGGTTTGTACGCTTACGGAGGAGGCAACGCTCAGCACACTGCCGGCATCCATCATGCCGGCGTTTTCTACGCCGGGAACGCTCTGGATCGCAGCAAGCGCTGCGTCCGCCTGCGCGTGGGATTCCTCCTTGGTAAGTCCGTCGCGGGTCTGTACTTCCACCTGAATGCTGTTTCCGACCATTTCCGGAAGCACCGTTACACCGGTGCGGAAAACTTCGCCGATGCAGAAGGCCAGAAGAACGACGGCGACAAGAATCGTTGCGGTCCGATGATTCAGACACCAGTGCAGCCATACGGCGTAGCGCTTTTTTACCTTGCCGAACGGGCTTTCGGGGTTTTCCCGGAACGCGTAGCGCTGCAGCAGCGCACTGGCCGATGCGGGGACTACTGTAACGGCAATCAGAAGCGACGCGGTCAGGCAGTATGTGATGGTTATACCCATGGGGACAAGAAGCTGCCGAATCAGCCCGGTGGAGAAAACCATAGGCAGAAAAACGCAGATAATAGTCAGAGTGGAGGACACAATGGCTCCGACAACCTGCTTTGTCCCCTGAAGGGCTGCACGGGTGGGGGATAAGCCGGCAGTCCGGAGCCGGATGATGTTTTCCATGACGACAATGGAATTGTCAACCAGCATGCCGATGCCGAGGGCGAGACCGGATAGCGTAATCATATTGAGGGTCAGTCCGGAAAAGTACATGAGTACCAGGGTAAGCAGCACGGACAGAGGAATGCTCACGCCTACAATAAGCGTCGGGCGCCAGTTTTTCAGAAACAAGAACAGAACCAGAATCGCGAGAACTGCGCCGAACAGAATGCTTTTCAGAATGTCGTTGATGATCAGCGTAATGTAGGACCCCTGATCTACGAGATTCACGGCATGCGAGGCGGGATTCTCTGCAGTAAGTTCATTCAGTGCTGCGTTGCAGGCTCGCGAAACCGCATTGGTTCCGGCTGCGGACGTTTTATATACACACAGGACGACGCCCTGCTGCCCGTTCAGCTTCGCATAAGAATCGCCGGAGTTGTCGATCTAAGAGATATCCGCGACATCCGAGACCCGAACCTTTCCAATCCCGTCCAGGGAACAGAGAAGAGCTTCCGAAATATCCTCGGAAGAGCCGTAGGTATCGCCGACCCGAAGCAGCCAGGAATTGTCATCGGCGTCGTCCACATAGCCAGCAGGCATGGAGAAGTTCTGCGCGTAGATAAGCTTTGCGAGCTGCGGTGCCGTTAAAAGATCATCCGCGTTGGCATTTTCCAGTGCGGCGGCCTTTGTCGTTTCATACTGTGCATAGGCGGATTTCAGCTGAGACTGCGCCTCGGCCAGCTGCCGTGCGGCCTCCGAGAAACCGACGGCAGCATCCAGCTGCGTCTGCGTCAGCGTTGAAAACGTGTTCTCAAGGGCATCGAGCATCTCCGGGGCGTTCTGCAGCGCCTGCGAGAGACGGGATAAGGCGGAGGATGCGTCGGAAATCTGCTGCCCTACGCTTTCGCCGGAACCGGAATTGAAAATAC
Source organism: uncultured Eubacteriales bacterium (assembly GCA_900313925.1). Lineage (GTDB taxonomy): Bacteria > Bacillota > Clostridia > Oscillospirales > Oscillospiraceae > UBA2922. The sequence continues at coordinate 55,150 of OMTF01000026.1, forward strand.
TGTCCAGAAGCGTCTGCAGCTTCGTGCTGGCTTCCGTGAGCCGCGTGATAGCGCCCATCAGCTGGGAAACGGACGGATCCGTAAGCTCGGTGCTGGAATCGCTGAGCGCACGAAGAATCTCCTCCAGCTGCCGAGCGAAGGTTGCAGGATCCGAAATCGCATTACCGGCGATATCCGTGCCGGATTCCGCCGCGTCGGAAGCGGCATCCTGCGCCTGCGCAAGAAGCTCCAGCGCCTGTTGAAGCGTCTGAAGGGAGGAAAGAAGCGCATCGGTTTCCTGCTTCAGACTTTCGGCGGCGGAGAGCGCGGGACTGCGCAACTGCTTCATGACTTGCGAAGAAACCGTTTTGCCAAAACTGCTTTCCTGCGTTTCCAGGGCGGCCTGGGCGGCGTCCACCTGCGCCTGGGCGGCGTCCAGCTGCGCCTTTGCATCTGCGAGCTGCGATTCAGTCTGTGCCAGAATCCGTGCGTTCAGCACGTCAATCTTTTCCTGATTGAGTTCAATCTGCAGCGTCTTTTCCACAAGTCCGATGCTGGTTATGCTGGCAACACCCTCCTGCCGCTCAAGCGTAGGAACAACAGTGTCGCGGACGTAGGAGCTCAGCGCGTTGATATCGTAGCCATCGTGGCTGACCGCGACATACATTGTCGCGACCATGTCCATGCTCATCTGTATCAGGTTCGGCGTCCGGCACCCGTCGGGCAGCGAGGCGGCAACCTCGTTGACGGCAGCGGAAACCTTTACCAGGGCGCTGTCCATATCGGTATCGCTGGTAAACTCCAGCTGCGTAATTCCGTAGTTTTCAGAGCTTGCGGAGAGAATATTCTTTACATTGGTTATGGTCCCCAGTGCATCCTCCATGGGTTTGCTCACATCCGCTTCGACCTGATCCGGATTTGCACCGGGGTATACGGTGACGACCAGAATATAGGGTACCGACACGGAGGGGAGCAGATCGGTAACAGTATTCAAAACGGATACGATGCCCAGCGCGATGATGGCGATCACCGCAACAAGGACGGTATAGGGTTTTCGGACGCTGTATTTTTCCATTGCGCACTCCTGTCTGTCCCGGGAAAACTTTGCTCAAAGTCTATAATAAACCGCTTCTTTTGTCATGCCCGGCGCCCGCAGGGGAAAATTTTTTTGGGCAGATTCGCAGATCTGACTAATATCCGCGGGCACATAGAGTGGCTACCGCATTCTGGGAAAGAGGAGCCGCACGGATAAAGAAGCTGCGTAGGGAAAAATCCCAGCGCAGCGTGACAGCCTTGCAATTAAAGAAAATACCGAACCGCGGAAGTAAACATCGGCAGCGAATGGTTGCCGGGAACATTCTTGTACAGGAAGTTCCCGAAGCGCTCCGAGTGCGCCATTTTTCCGAAGACCCGTCCATCGGGGGACGTGATGCCCTCCACGGCATACACCGATCCATTGGGGTTGTACTGTATATCCATCGTGGGATTTCCGTCCAGATCGACGTACTGGGTTGCGATCTGACCCGATTTCGCCAGGGAAGAAACCAGATCCGCGGAGGCGTAGAACCGGCCTTCTCCGTGTGAAACGGGAAGACAATAGACTTCGCCGGGGCGGGTTTCCGAGAGCCATGGAGACAGTGTGGAGGAAATTCGAGTATGAACCAGCAAGGACTGATGGCGGCCGATGGTATTGAACGTCAAGGTCGGGCTCGAATCTTCCGGCGCACGAATTTCTCCATAGGGAACCAGACCAAGCTTTATCAGGGCCTGGAAACCATTGCAGATGCCGCCGATAAGACCATCCCGTTTTTGCAGAAGCTCCATAACGGCATCGGAAACGGCTGGATTGCGCAGAAACGCAGCGATAAATTTCGCGGATCCATCCGGCTCATCGCCTTCGGAAAATCCGCCGGGAAGAAACAGGATTTGACTCTGATGGAGTTTCTGTATGAAAGCATCCATGGATTCAGCGATAGCCTGCGGTGTAAGATTTCGAACCACTAAAAGCTCCGGCTCGGCGCCGGCGTCCGCAAAGGCCTTCTGCGAATCATATTCGCAGTTGGTGCCGGGAAAGACCGTGATCAGAACTCGTGGCCTGGCAAAATGCTGTGCGGCCCTGCGCGGAGCGCAAGCATAGCGGAGGGAAGGAACCGGTTCCGGATCCCCGGCTGGTGTAGTTCTGCTTGGATAAACAGGTTCCAGCTTCGCTTCATATAGCGAAAGAAGTTCGGAAAGCCGAATGCGCTCGCCGCCGTAAAGAAATTCAGGGGATTCGATGGTCTCACCAAGCGGGATTCCCAGGCCTTCTTCCTCTTCCGTAAGCTCCAGAATCAGGGAGCCGTAGGTATAGTCAAAGAGTTCCGGCAGGCGGAGTTCCTCGGAAAAGCGGACCCCGATTTGGTTTCCGAGGGCCATGCGAAGAACCGCACCGGCAATCCCGCCGTAGCCGGGCGTATAAGCGGCATCGGCTTTTCCGGACTGCAGGGCGTCCGCGGCGATTTGGAAAATATTCCGGAGGCTCTGTCCGTCCGGAAGCCCGTCCTCCCGAAGTTCCGGCTTCAGCCAGACAAGTTTCTGTCCTACGCCTTTCAGTTCTCCCGAACCGATGGAGGCGGCGTTCGCTGTAGTAACGGCAAAGGAAACAAGCGTTGATGGAACTTCAAGCGACTCGAAGCTGCCGGACATGGAGTCCTTTCCGCCGATCGCGGCAGCCTGCAGCTGGACTTGCGCTTCGAATGATCCCAAAAGCGCGGCAACCGGCTTGCCCCATTTTTCCGCGTCCGTACCCAGATGCGGAAAATATTCCTGAAAACTGAGATAGACCGGCTGCCCCCAGGCACCTGCTGCCGCGAGCTTGGCAAGGGATTCAACAACGGCAAGGTAGGCACCGGAGTAGGGGTCCCGGTCAAGGATATCCGGATTGCAGCCCCAGGCCATTGCGGAGCAGTCGTCCGTTGTTCCCTGCTCACAGGAGATTTTATGTACCATAGCCTGAATCGGGGTCTTTTGATACTTGCCTCCGAACGGCATAAGAACGGTGCCCGCGCCGATGGTGGAGTCAAATCGCTGGCTGAGAGCCTGCTTGGAGCACCCGTTCAGGCTGGAGGCGAGGCTTCGGAGGCCTGCGGCGAAGCTTTCCGGGGCAGCGGCATGCCAGGACTTTGGCTTCGGCGTTCGCGCCAGCATGTGCTTTTCCGCGCCGTTGGTCGCAAGAAAAGCACGGGACAGATGCACGATTTCCTGTCCGTTCCACTGCATCCGAAGGTACGGCGACTCAGTAACGCGGGCGATGACGGTCGCTTCCAGATTTTCCCGGTCTGCAAGAGCACGGAAGGCGTCTGCGTCTTCGGCGGATACGACAACGGCCATGCGCTCCTGGGATTCGGAAATGGCAAGTTCCGTTCCGTCAAGGCCTTCGTACTTCTTCGGTACGCGGTTCAGATCAACCGTCAGGCCGTCAGCCAGCTCGCCGACGGCAACGGAAACGCCTCCGGCACCGAAGTCATTGCAGCGCTTAATCATTTTTGCGGCGTCCGGATTGCGGAAAAGCCGCTGCAGCTTTCTCTCTTCCAGCGCATTGCCCTTCTGCACTTCCGCGCCGCAGGTTTCAAGAGAGGAAACCGTATGGGCCTTGGATGCACCGGTGGCACCGCCGCAGCCATCGCGCCCCGTCCGCCCGCCGAGGAGAATAACGGCATCGCCCGGAGCGGGAGTTTCCCTGCGGACGTTGGCTGCGGGAGCGGCACCGATTACTGCGCCGATTTCCATGCGCTTGGCTGCGTAGCCCGGATGGTACAGTTCCTCCACAATACCGGTGGCAAGGCCAATCTGATTTCCATAGGAGGAGTATCCCGCAGCTGCAGTTGTAACGATTTTCCGCTGCGGAAGTTTTCCTTTCAGCGTTTGATCAACGCTCTGGAGCGGATCGGCGGCACCGGTTAGGCGCATCGCAGCGTATACGTATCCGCGTCCGGAAAGAGGATCCCGAATCGCGCCGCCGATGCAGGTGGCGGCACCGCCGAACGGCTCAATTTCCGTCGGGTGGTTATGCGTCTCATTTTTGAAAAGAAGAAGCCATGGCTCCTTCGTTCCGTCCCGAGTAACCGAGATTCGGACCGTACAGGCGTTGATTTCTTCGGATTCGTCCACGCCGGTCAGCTGTCCGCGGGCTTTCAGGAGCTTGGCCGCGATAGTGCCCATATCCATAAGGGTAACCGGCTTGGTCCGCCCCAGCTCCTCCCGTGCCTGCAGATAGTCGCGGTAGGCTTCCTCGGTCCGGGTATCCTGAAATAAAACCTGGTCCAGCCGGGTATTGAAGGTGGTATGCCGGCAGTGATCGGACCAGTAGGTATCGATGACCCGGATTTCCGTTAGTGTCGGATCCCGCTGCTCCTCCGTCCGAAAGTAATCCCGGCACAGCAGAAGGTCATCGGTGTCCATGGCGAGCCCCAGCGAATTGCCAAGGCGGGAAAGCGAGCTCTCTTCCAGATTGCGGAAGCCGTCCAGAACCGCAACCGCTTCCGGTTCCGGATATTCCATCGCAAGTGTGGTTTTCTCCTCCAGCGCGGCAAGGCGGCTGTCGACCGGGTTGATGACGTATTTTTCGATAGCCTGCAGATCCGTACCGGAAAGAGGGCCGTAAAGAAGATAGACTTTCGCCGTGCGGACCGTCGGACGCTCCCCGCCGGAGAGAATCTGGATGCACTGCGCGGCGGCATCCGCCCGCTGATCGTACTGCCCAGGAAGGTACTCCACGGCGAAGATCGCATTGCTGTCCTTCGGAAGGGCCGTTGAAATCCTATCGACCTGCGGCTCCGAAAAGACCGTATCGACCGCATGCTGAAAAAGATCCGCGTCAATATTTTCCGCGTCGTAACGGTTGAAAATGCGAACCTTCTGCAGAGCGGATATTTTCAGGAACGTCCGAAGATCCGCGCACAGCTGCTGGGCTTCCTGCGCGAAGGCCGGTTTTTTCTCGACATAAATTCTATATACCATACCGAACCCCTTCTTACTTCTGCAGGGCTTTCAGGGCTCTTGCCCCAATGTCCTTCCTGCAGTAGGCATTGGAAAAGTGAATTTTTTCCGCCTGGGAATAGGCCTTCCGAATGGCTTCCGGAAGCGTGTCTGCGGTTTCCACGACACCAAGAACGCGGCCTCCGTTTGTGACAAGAGACCCGTCTGCACCGGACGCAACGCCCGCATAGAGAACCGATGCGGAGAGCGAAGAATCAATTTGAATGGGAAATCCTTTTTCATAGGAAGCGGGATATCCGCGGCTTGCCAGGATGACGCAGCAGGCGCTGCGGGAGGAGAAGCGGACTTCCGTATCTGCCAGCGTGCCGTCGCGGCAGGCCTGCAGAATGGTAAGAAGATCGCTTTCCAGAAGAGGAAGAACCACTTGCGCTTCCGGATCGCCGAAGCGGCAGTTGTACTCAATGACCCGCGGCCCCTCTGCGGTAAGCATGAGACCGAAATAGAGACAGCCCCGGAATTCCCGGCCTTCCTTCTTCATTGCCCGGATGGTGGGGAGAAAGATGGTCCGCATGCATTCATCGGCAATCTCCGGCGTGTAATACGGATTGGGCGCGATGGTTCCCATGCCGCCGGTGTTCAGACCTTGATCTCCATCCAGGGCGCGCTTGTGATCCATGGAGGAAACCATGGGGACGACAGTTGTTCCGTCCGTAAAGGAAAGGACCGAAACCTCGGGGCCCTCCAGAAATTCCTCGATGACGACCCGCTTTCCGCTGTCACCGAATTTCCGGTTTTCCATAATCGTCCGCACGGCATCCCGGGCTTCTTCTCTTGTCCGGGCGATAAGAACGCCTTTCCCAAGAGCCAGCCCGTCGGCTTTAATAACGCAGGGCAGAGGGCAGGAAGCTACGTAGGCGTAAGCCTTTTCTCTGCTGTCAAAAGTCTCGAAGCTTGCGGTGGGAATTCCGTACGTTTGCATCAGATGCTTGGAAAAGACCTTGCTCCCTTCGATGATGGCTGCATTCCGGCGTGGACCGAAGCAGGGAATGCCGGCTTTTTCAAGCAGGTCCACGGCACCGAGTACCAGGGGATCATCCGGCGTCACGACGGCAAAATCCACCTTTTTTTCCACCGCGAAGTCCGCAATTCGGCGCAGATCCTTTGCCCCGATGGGAACGCAGGTCGCATCCTGTGCGATCCCGGCGTTACCCGGCAGACAATAGATGGTTTTTACTTCGGGATTTTTCCGCAGCGCCTTGATCACGGCGTGCTCCCGTCCGCCGCCGCCGACCACCAACAAGTCCATCGCGATACCCTTCCTTTCTGGCTCAGTGATGAAACAGCCGCATGCCGTTGAAGACCATTACGATACCATAGCGGTCACAGGTTTCAATGACGTTGTCATCCCGGATGCTTCCGCCGGGCTGCACCACATAGGAGACTCCGGATTTGTGTGCCCGCTCGATGTTATCGCCAAACGGGAAAAACGCGTCCGATCCGACGGTAACGCCGGTTTGGTGGGAAAGATACGCTTTCTGCTCTTCCCGGGGAAGCGGATCCGGGCGGCGGGTAAAGAGCCGCTGCCAGACACCGTCCCGGAGAACGTCTTCGTACTCATCGGAAAGATAGACGTCAATAGCGTTATCCCGATCCGGGCGACGGATCGTTTCCACAAAGGGAAGCGCCAGCACCTGCGGATGACTGCGCAGGAACCATTTGTCCGCCTTGCTTCCTGCAAGGCGGGTGCAGTGAATGCGGCTCTGCTGCCCGGCGCCTATGCCGATCGCCTGACCGGCTTTTACGTAGCATACGGAATTTGACTGTGTGTATTTAAGCGTAATAAGAGCGACGGCCATATCGGAGGCGGCTTCCGGAGGAAGTTCCTTGTTTCGGGTGACGATGTTTGTGAAGTCTTCCGGCTTCGGCAGATAATCGTTGCGGCCCTGCGCGAAGGTTATTCCGAAAATGTCCCGAAGCTCCAGGGGATCCGGTACATACGACGGGTCGATTTCCACGACGTTGTAGCGGCCGCCCTTTTTCGTCTTCAGAATTTCCAGCGCTTCCTCTGTATAGCCTGGGGCAATGACGCCGTCCGACACTTCCTTCTGCAGGTAGCGGGCAACGCTGGCGTCGCAGATATCGCTGAGCGCCGCCCAGTCTCCGTAAGAGCTGAGGCGGTCGGTTCCGCGCGCCCGAATATAGGCGGCGGCGAGATCCGAATAGTCCTCTTCGGGATCCGTAAAGTAAATCCTCTGCTCCAGCTCGGTCAGAGGGCTTCCCAGCGCGGTTCCCGCCGGAGAAACGTGCTTGAAGGAGGCCGCAGCGGGCTTGCCGCAGACAGTACGGAGCTGGCGGACAAGCTGCCAGGAGTTCAGAGCATCCATAAAGTTGATATAGCCCGGTTTTCCGTTAAGTACCTTTACGGGCAGCTCCCCTCCGCTGCGCAGGCTGATGCTGGCGGGTTTCTGGTTCGGGTTGCAGCCGTATTTCAGCTCCAGTTTTACCATGACGCTTTCTCCTTTCCGTTCTTGTTCCGCAATTCGGTGCGGACTTCACCGGTAGAAAGCCGGAGGGAGCGCACGAAAAGGGAAACTTTATTCTCCGCATTGAGATGTGCCCACAGCCTATCCGCCAGGGCTTCTGCGGTTGCATCCGCAAGGGAAACGGCGACCGGCTCTCCGGCAAAGGAAGGCAGAGGGTTCCCGTCTCCCGAATAGGTATGAATCAGGTGCCCTACGCCGGGCAGAGGCTTGGAATATTCGAAAAACTGCCGGCAGCAGCAGTCCGGATTTCCGTCCTGCGCCTTAAGGATGGAGAGCATGTAGCTGCCGTCTGGGCGAAGGAGACCGGAAATGCGGGGCGTATAGTTAGGCGCATCGGGCTCGAACTTCCGGGTCCGCAGCGCCTGCGCGAAGCTTTTCCCGGAGGCAAAAGCCTGCTGAATGGTATCCGTCTGATTGCCGTTCGTGACAATGAGCCCATACCGGCTTGAGCGCACCGGATGATAGATGATCAGACTGGGATCGGTCATCGCGGCGGCATCATAGGCCTGCGTGCGGATGCCGTCCTGTGTCTGAACAAAGATACGGTTGCGGCTGTTTGCACTTCGGCCCATGATAAAGTAGGCGCAGAGAGCGGTGGTTCCGTCCGGGGAAAGGCCCAGAAGAATTCCACGCCCGGGGTAGCTGTTGCTGTCAAGAAGCGCTGAAAGGTCCGCCATCATATAATTTCCTCCGTTTCCGCAATCTGCTGGGCGATCTGCTCGACCGCCTGGGGCAGAAGTTTCCATTCCGCCTGTTCCATAACACGCCGCTGCAGGGTTTCCGGAGTGTCATCAGGGAGCACGTCCACGGCCTTCTGCAGAAGAATCTTTCCTCTGTCGGGAACGTCATTGACCAGATGCACCGTTGCGCCCGTTACTTTGACGCCCCGCCGCAGAGCGGCCTCATGCACTTTGAGACCATAATAGCCCCGTCCGCAGAACGAAGGAATCAGAGAGGGATGGATGTTGATAATTCGATTGGGCCAGCGGCGTACGAACTCCGGAGAAAGAATTTTCAGAAAACCCGCCAAAACGACGAGTTGGATCCGGGCGGATTCAAGTTCCTTTCGGAAGTCTTCCTCCGTGCGGCAGACGGCGGCCGGAACCCCCGCCTTGCGCGCCCGTTCCAGTGCGAAGGCGTCCGGGTTGGAAGAGAGCACAAGGGCGATGCAGCCGCTGTGCAGAGCGCCGCTTTGCTCCGCGTCCAGCAGTGCCTGCAGATTGGTTCCGCCGCCTGAAACAAGCACGGCGATCCGGGTCAGCATAGGATCACTCCTTCCTGGCCGGACACCACGGTGCCCAGTGGAAATGCGGCAACTTCGCTGTCCTGCAGGGAACGAAGCGCAGCCCCTGCGTCCTCCGGGCTGACGGTAACACAGAACCCTACACCCATGTTGAACGTATTGAACATATCCCGGTCGGAAATTCGGCCGGTCTGCTGCAGAAGACGGAACAGCGCGGGGATTTCCAGCGTATCGGCGGCGACACGCAGACTGAGGCCGTGCGGAAGACTCCGCGGAATATTTTCGAAGAAGCCGCCGCCCGTGATGTGTGCGGCGGATTTGACCGGCACGCACTCCAGCAGCTTCAGAAACGGCTTTACGTAAATGCGGGTCGGCTCCAGAAGCGCGTCCCCGAGGCTGCGTCCGTCAAGCTCCGGCCGGGGAGAAAAAAGATCTGCGTTTTCCACATCAAAAACTTTGCGGACCAGGGAAAAGCCGTTGGAATGAAGCCCGGAGGAGGGAAGCGCGAGCACGACGTCACCCTCCCGAACCCGGGTTTTATCCAGAATCTTGGAACGATCCACCAAGCCGACGGCAAACCCGGCCAAGTCGTATTCGTCTTCCGGGTAAAAGCCCGGCATCTCGGCGGTTTCGCCCCCGATCAGAGCCGCCCCGGCCTGCACGCACCCTTCGGCAACGCCGGCGACCAGATCGGCGATGCGTTCCGGGACGTTTTTGCCGCAGGCGATGTAATCCAGGAAGAACAGGGGCTTGGCGCCGCAGCAGATGATATCGTTGACGCACATCGCGACGCAGTCAATGCCGACGGTGGTGTGCCGGTTCAGCAGAGTAGCGATGCGCAGTTTGGTGCCAACACCGTCGGTGCCGCTCACCAGCACCGGATCGGGCATCCCTGTCAAATCCGGCTGAAACAGACCGCCGAAGCCGCCGACCTCATCCAGAACCCCCGGGGTTGTCGTACGGGCGATGTGCTTTTTCATCAGTTCCACCGCCCGATATCCGGCGGTAATGTCCACACCGGCAGCGGCATAGCTCTCACTGCGACTGTTCTTGTTCAAGGTGCTTTTTCTCCTTTCGTTCGCTCAGCCGGTTTTCAAAGCGGCTTTTTGCGGTTGACGAGGGGACCTCCGTGGGGTATCTGCCGCTGAAGCAGGCGTCGCAGAACTCCTCGGAACCACGGGCCTGGCCCAGCAGAATCGGGAGATCTTCCACTTTCAGATAGCCCAGGGAATCCGCTCCGATGAGCCGGCAGATTTCTTCCACCGAATAGTGGCAGGCGATAAGGTGCTCCCTTGAGTCGATATCCGTGCCGTAGTAGCAGGGATTCAGAAAGGGAGGAGCGGAAATGCGTACGTGGACTTCCTTCGCGCCGGCGCTGCGGAGCAGCTTTACAATGGCGGCGGAAGTTGTGCCGCGTACGATGGAGTCATCGATCATGACAATTTTTTTCCCGCGCACGGAGCCGGCAATGGGGTTAAGCTTCAGGTGAACCATTTCCTCCCTGGATTTCTGCGTCGGGGCGATGAAGGTGCGGCCGATGTATTTGTTCTTGATAAAGCCGATGCCGTAGGGAATGCCCGATTCCTTCGCGTAGCCCACGGCAGCGTCCAGACCGGAGTCGGGCACGCCGATAACAATGTCCGCATCGACCGGATAGCTTCGGGCAAGGCACGCGCCGGCACGCATCCGCGCTTCGTGAACCCCGACGCCGTCCAGAATGGAATCCGGACGGGAAAAATAGATATACTCGAAAATGCACATCCGCCGGGGCGCTGTATTGCAATGGTCCCGGATGCTCCGGGGGCCGTTTTCGTCAATAATCAGGATTTCGCCCGGATCCAGATCCCGTATGAAATGCGCCTGAATGGCGTCCAGTGCGCAGCTTTCGGAGCTGATGACATACGTCCCATTGTCCGTGACGCCGTAGCACAGGGGGCGGAAACCGAAGGGATCCCGCACCGCGATGAGCTTTGTCGGGCTCATCACCGCAAGGGAATAGGCACCGCGGATGCGGTCCATGGCGCGGTTCACTGCCTGCTCGATGGAAGGAGCGGTAAGCCGTTCCTTTGTGATCACGTAGGAAATGACTTCTGTATCGCTGGTGGAATGGAAGATGGACCCCTGCAGCTCCAGCGCGTCGCGAAGCTCGGTGGAATTGACCAGATTCCCGTTATGTGCCAGCGCCATGTGCCCTTTGATGTGATTAACGACAATCGGCTGGCTGTTTTCCCTTCCGTTGCCTCCGGAGGTGCTGTAGCGCACATGCCCGATGGAAATTTTCCCCTGCGGGAAGGAATCCAGAACCGATTTCGTAAAAACCTGGTTCAGCAGACCCTTATCCTTGTAAACGGAAAACAGGCCGTCGTCATTAATGACCATTCCGCAGCTTTCCTGCCCGCGATGTTGCAGGGAATATAAGCCGCAGTAGGTCATCATGGAAAGATCGCAGGGCTCCGGAGCATAAAGGCCGAATACGCCGCATTCCTCATGAAATTTTGAAGTCTCTGTCAGGCTCATAGGACCGAATCGACGCGTTTCATCATTTCCTGGTAAGCGTCTTCGATGCCGCCCATATCCCGGCGGAAGCGGTCCTTATCCAGCTTTTCATGCGTTGTTGCATCCCAAAAGCGGCAGGTATCCGGACTGATTTCGTCGGCCAGGACAATTCTGCCGTCCGAGGTCTTGCCAAACTCCAGCTTGAAGTCGACAAGTTCAACATTGATGCTCCGGAAGAATTCCTTCAGAATCGCATTGGTGCGCAGCGCCATCTCCTTGATCGTATCCAGCTCCTCGCGGGTAGCAAGCTTCAGAGCAATGGCGTGGGAGGCGTTGAGAAGCGGATCGTCCAGTTCGTCATTTTTGTAGGAAATCTCAATGGTGGGGTCATCGAAGACGATGCCTTCCTTCACCCCGTAGCGGGAGGCAAAATGTCCGGCGGAAATGTTGCGTACAATTACTTCCAGCGGGATAATGTCAACTTTCTTTACCAGCGTTTCCCGATCATTGAGCTCCCGGACGTAGTGGGTCGGAATGCCGTTCTTTTCCAGAAGCTGCATCATGGCGTTGGTAATGCGGTTATTTATCGCGCCTTTTCCCAGAATGCTTCCGCGCTTTTTCCCGTTCAGCGCTGTCGCGTCATCCTTGTAGGACACAATCAGCAGATCGGGATCATCGGTGCAGTAAACTTTCTTGGCTTTGCCTTCGTACAGCTGCTCTCTTTTTTCCATAGTGATTCGTACCTCCCTATCTTTCACGCGCGTCCTGCTGCAGACGGGCGTCTTTGGCAATGGTTTTCTCGGTGTTTTTTTCGCGGTATTGCTGCAGCTTCTGCGCCAGTGACGCGTCCTCTACCGCAAAAATTTCAACGCAGAGCAAAGCGGCGTTGACTGCTCCGTCGATGCCAACGGTTGCGACCGGAATGCCGGAAGGCATCTGAACCGTGGAAAGTAGAGCGTCAACGCCATTGAGGGGGCCGGATTTCATAGGGATTCCGATGACCGGCAGCGTGGTTTCCGCTGCCAGCGCTCCGGCAAGATGCGCAGCCATCCCGGCTGCGGCGATAATTACCCCGACGCCCTTCTCCTTTGCGGTGCGGGCAAAGGTGCGAGCCTGCTCCGGGGTGCGGTGGGCGGAAAAAATATGCGCTTCGTAGGGAACGCCGAACTGATCCAGCGTATCGAGAGCTTTCTGGACGACGGGCAGGTCGCTGTCGCTGCCCATGAGGACGGCTGCTTTTTTCATCGGAGAACTCCTTTCCGTAAAAGACAAAAAACAGTCCTGCACGCTAGTTGTCAGGGCTGTCCCGAAAAACCGGCGGAAGCCGGAACAAAAAGGATCCAAAAATATCTGTCGTGGGAACGATTTTTACGATTTCATCTTATCTTTACAAAAAAAGTTTGTCAATTCACGCAAAACGCAAAAACATCGGGGTTTTTCAAGAAAACTTTGTACGGATTGCAAGAACGCCGGGCAGGGGATGAAATCGGAGGCATCCCCTGCCCGTAAAAAGAAGAGAGTTCTGGAGGATAATCAGTCGTCCAATTTTAAATCGCCCGGCTTGATCCAACCGATCTTCCGGCAGATTTTCCCGAAGATCCAGCTGAGCACGGCAGGCAGAACAAAGCAGATGAGAACCAGGCCCAGCCAATCCACAAATCCCGGCTGGATTGCGGTTGCCCCGTTTGCAATAGCAGCGTCACTGGGAGAGACCCAGCCGGTCCACACGCCGATGGGCCCCACAAGACCGCAGGTCCCCATGCCGGAGGATACGGGCGAGCCATTCATTTCCATATGGAAAACGCAGGTGGAAATCGGGCCGGTTATGGCAGAAGTTACGATGGCGGGAATCCAGACTTTCGGATTGCGCACGATATTGCCCATCTGCAGCATGGACGTTCCGAGGCCCTGCGAAACAACGCCTCCCCAGCCGTTTTCCGCAAAGCTAATCACGGCAAAGCCGATCATATTCGCGCAGCAGCCGGCGACCGCGGCGCCGCCGGCAAGACCGGTCAGCGAAAGCGCCGCACAGATTGCTGCCGACGAAATGGGAAGCGTCAGAACGATGCCCACCACGACGCTGACAAGAATGCCCATCAGGAAGGGCTGCAGCTTGGTAGCCCAGACAATGAACCAGCCGATGGCGGAGGCCGCCTTTCCGATGGGAGCGGCGATGAGATAGGCAAGGCCGATGCCGACCAGAATTGTTACGATGGGAGTAACCAGAATATCGACTTTTGTTTCTCCGGAAACGGCTTTTCCGAATTCACTGGCGATGACGGCGATGAAATAAACGCTGAGGGGACCGCCGGCGCCGCCCAGAGCATTGGTCGCAAAACCGACCGGAATTAGGGAAAACAGCACCATTCCGGGCGCATGAAGTGCGGTGCCGATGGCAACCGCCATTGCAGGACCGACCATGGCGGAGGCAAGGCCGCCGATCGTATAGGCCTTTGCGGCTTCTCCGGAGCCGATGGTGCAGATGACAGCGTTTAGAAACCCGATATGGAGCTGGGTTCCCAGAGTGTCAAGGATAGTGCCGACCAGCAGAGTGCAGAACAGACCTTTCGCCATGGCGGCCAATGCGTCGATGCCGTAGCGGCGCAAAGAAATCTCAATGTCTTTCCGCTTCAGGAAGGCTTTAAATTTCATAAGACAAATCCTCGGTTTCGCAAGTTTACAGGTGTCAAGACACCTGTGCACTCAGTATAGCGAAACCGAGGCGGGAAGTCAATTCTGTGAAAATGTTAATTTGCGGTGTCAGGAATCTTCCGTCCGACAGAGGATTCCGGCTTCGTCAAGGGCGGCGCAGGCGCGATGGTAGGAAGCCGGATCCGGGCAGGAAAGCGTGTGAACGTGTGTCCCGTCCGTAAGGGAAAAGAGCGGCTGGGTATTGTTTTCCGTGATTTTCTCCATGAATTGATCTACATCTTTCCGGGTAGAAATATGAAGCGGTCCTGTAAGCTGCCCATAGACGGGATGATCGACGACGACATCCAGAACCGTACAGCCGGCATCCACGAGGAGTTCCAGCTCCCGGCGCATTCCCTTCATGCTGTGCCGGCAGACCACGGAACCGATATAACGGCCGACGACCGGAACGGCCATTACATAGCCGCGGGGCGTTGCGGTAATATTTTCTCCGGAGGCGCGAAGCACGGCGACATCGCCGACAATGACCTGTCGGCTTACTGAATAGCGGGAAGCCAGATAGGAAGCGCTGAGAGGGTGATCAGCCTGCTGCAGATCCCGGAGCAGAGCTTTTCGCCGTTGTGTCTGTTCCACGCGATCACTTCCCCGAGGAACTGTTGAGCATGGAATCCTTCAGCGCCATAAGCCGGTCGGAAAGATCCACGTAATAATTATGCGGATTGTCAAATCGGCGGACCTGCGGCCAGAGAGTGTTGACCTGTTCCTTGCAGAAGGCCTGAATATCCTTGAGCTCCGGAAGTTTGTAAACGAGTTTGCCGTTTGAGAAGATCTGCTTCTGCAGAAGCTCCGCCCGGAAATTCGTCATGGTTTTCTTTTTCCAGCGGGCATCCGGATCGCAGATGACAAGAGGCTGGGAGGGATCCACCGTTTCTTCGTGCAGGCAGATGTAGTCGGCTTCTGCTTTGCCGGTTTCCTTATCGAAGAAACGATAGACTTTTTTGAACCCCGGGTTCGTGATTTTCGTTATGTTTTCGCTGATTTTTATTTTCGGCGTAATGCTGCCGTCACTTTCTTCCACAGCGGACAGCTTGTATACACCGCCGAAAACCGGCCAGGAACTGGAGGTAATCAGACGCTCGCCGACACCGAAGGCGTCAATCTTCGCGCCCTGCTGCCAGAGGTCCGTAATGAGCCGCTCATCCAGGGAGTTTGACACCGTGATAGTGCAGCCGGGCCAGCCGGCGTCATCCAGCATCTTGCGGGCTTTCTGCGTAAGATAAGCCAGATCCCCGGAGTCAAAGCGGATGCCGCAGTGGGTGATTCCCATCGGCTTCAGCACGTCATTGAAGGCTCGGATGGCGTTCGGCACGCCGGATTTCAGGCTGTTATAAGTATCGACAAGCAAAACCGCATTCTGCGGATAGGTGCGGCAGTAATGCACAAAGGCGTCGTATTCGGAATCAAAAGTCTGGACCCAGGAATGGGCCATGGTCCCAGCGGCGGGTACGCCGTAGACCTGGTCCGAGATCGTGCAGGCGGTTGCGGCGCAGCCGCCGATGTAGGCGGCACGCGCGCCGGTAATTGCGGCGCTTTCTCCCTGCGCGCGCCGGGATCCAAATTCCATGACGGCCCGTCCGTTGGCGGCATTAACGATACGATTTGCCTTTGTGGCAATGAGACTCTGATGATTGAAGGCGAGCAGAATATACGTTTCCATCAGCTGTGCCTGAATGGCGGGTGCACGCACGGTAATAATGGGCTCGCGGGGAAAGATCGGCGTGCCCTCCGGGACAGCCCAGACGTCGCCCGTAAATTTAAAATGGCGTAGGTAGTCGAGGAACCGATCGGAAAAGAGGTTTTTGCTCTTAAGGAAGGAAATGTCATCTTCCGAAAAATGCAGGTCCTCTATATATTCCACGATTTGCTCAAGACCCGCAGCGATCGCATAGCCGCCCTTGTCCGGAACATTGCGGAAAAACACGTCGAAATACGCAATTTTATCTTCAAGGCCGGCTTCCATGTAGCCGTTTCCCATCGTGAGTTCATAAAAGTCGCATAATAGGGACATGTTCAGGTTTTTTGTTTTGCTCATGGAAACATCCTCCCGCTGTGCACAGAATTCTGTCCGGTGCTCCGAGAAACGAAGCACCGGAAGCAACCTTTCTCTCGTCTGCATTATAGCCTCGAAAAGGCGTAAACGCAACGGGCGCGGCTGCGTGGGCAGGAATCTGCATTTCGCGGGAAAGTGCAGGGACATATTTCAGCGGTTCCCGCGAACAGGCTATCCGAGCAGCTTCAGGCCTGCGATTCCGCCGGCGATCATGACAATGCACACAATATGCGCAAAATTAAGCGTCTCTCGAAACAGAAGCACGCCAAGCAGGCTTGTTCCGATTATTCCAAAACCGGTCCAGATGGCATAAGCGGTACCCAGGGGAAGCTTTCGAAGCGCCAGGGAAAGAAACACGGCACTGACAATGTAGCCCACAACGGGGATCGCGCTGGGAAGGAGCTTGGTAAACCCTTCCGAAAACTTCATGGCGACCGCCCATACGACCTCCGTAACGCCTGCGATCAATAGATAAACCCATTCCATAAGAATCCTCCTTTTTCCGGCTTTTCCCAGTGGACAAAATGGCCGCTTTGAGGGAAAAGAATAAAAAAAGCACCAGGATTCCGCATCTTCAAAGGCCTTATGATGCAGAACCTGATACGCAACAGGCGCGGAAGCGGAAGCGCTTCCCCATCGCCTCTTTCTACCCGGCGGCAGAGAATATTTCACTGCACGCTATCATACACGAAAGAAGCGATGAAGGCAACTGAAATTCTATTGCTGACCAGCGCTTTGTGCGGCCGGCGTTAAACTCTGGCGGCAGGACCTGCAGGACAGCCTCCTTGACCTGCTTCGGGCGTGTTTTACGCACGGCTCCGAGACGGCCTGGGTCCCTCTTGACAGGATGCGGAAAATTCTATAATGTGTATATGCACAGTGTATATACACATTATAGAAAGAAAAAGCAAGGAGGATAATATGCTCTACTCTAGTGAAGAGATGGAAAACCAGGCAGTTCTGGATACTGCGGCACATATGTGCGCGGCAGCGCGCACTGCGCCGAAAGCGCATGGCAAAGATACGATTTATACGCTGGTTTTATCCGGCGAAGAAAAGGAAAATCTTGCGCAGAAAATGGAGGAAATCGGTACTCGGCTGATGGGAGATAAAATGGGCACCTGGTATGGGCGGGATGCCGCAAATGTGCGCAAGGCACAGGTGGTCGTCCTTATAGGGGCGGAAAGAAAATGCAGAGGCGTCCCGAACTGCGGCTTCTGTGGCTTTGGCGACTGCAGCGGATGCCGGACGGCGGGTGCCGGCTGCGCGTTTTCCTACATTGACTTGGGAATTGCGGTGTCCTCCGCAGTGTCGGCTGCTTCCCAGGACAAGATTGATAACCGGATAATGTTTTCTATCGGAAAAGCGGCGGGAGAAATGAATTACGGCCCGGAGTGCTTCTGGCTTGGAATTCCGATTTCCATATCCGGGAAAAGTATATTCTTCGACCGCGGGATTTTTCATGATTGAACGGGTGTTGAAAAACAGGACCGGAGAATGGGAAAACAAATGAAGCAAATGCAAAGCCTATGCTACAGTACGAATCTGAGACGAAGCGCCAATCGGATCTCAGAGTACTATAATAAGCAGATAAAACCGGCGGGCATAACAGCCGCGCAATTCAGTCTTCTGAACAATCTGCGGAGAATGAACCAAGCTAATGTTACGGATTGGGCGCAGGCGGTCGGGCTGGCGCGAACGACCATGATCCGCAACATTAGGCCGCTGGAAAGCGGCGGCTTTATTCAGCGTGCAGAAGGGCACGGGAAAACCTATAAGTTATCCCGGAAGGGAGAGAATATTCTGAAAAAGGCCGATCCTCTGTGGCAGAAAGCGCAGCGGAATATCGAGGAGTTTCTGGGGGATGACGATGCCGAAGCCATCCTCCGAATCAGCCGAAAGCTTCAGGCATTGGAGATATAAGCTCCCGCCTGGAAAAAGAAAAGAAGAAGGGCCTGTCCTCCATTACGGAAGAAGCTCCCGCCGAAGCGGACGAGAAAAACGCAAAGTCCGCAGAGGCGGGCATTTTTACGGCGGGAAGAAGTGCCCCGTCGAACACGCCGGACGGCAAGGCGTGCTTCCTCTATGGTTCTGCAGGATGCAAAGCAATGGAGAAGCGGCTCTGCGAAGCCCTGGGAGCCGAGAAAGATCGGTTCCTGGATGGAACAGAATAAATTACATCTTCAATGCCGGGAAATACATGCTCCTTCGAATTTCCTGGAAGAATTTTGCAGACAATTGTCTTTTATTGTCCGGCTTTACACGGAAAAAACTTGGTGGTAGCATAAAGACAATTTGTTTTGAATACTTGGGGCGGAAACGCCTGCAAAAGGTAACAGCAGATGGCTAAGAAACAGAAAAAGAGCGGGAGCAAAGCGACTCTCGGCATGATGCTGATTGCGATCGGCGTCGTATACGGAGACATCGGCACTTCGCCGATGTACGTAATGAAATCCATAATCGAAGGAAACGGAGGCCTGGAGAGTGCCAGCCGGGAGCTTATCATCGGCTCCTTATCCCTGATTATCTGGACCATTACGCTTCTTACGACAGTCAAGTATGTGGGAATTGCCATGAAGGCGGATAACCACGGTGAAGGCGGCATCTTTTCCCTATACCACCTGGTCAGTAAATATGGGAAATGGCTGGTCGTCCCGGCCATTATCGGCGGCGCTTCGATTCTGGCGGATGGCGTTCTGACGCCCGCAGTGACGGTGACAACCGCCATTGAAGGCCTTCGCAGCATCCCTGCACTGGACAAATTCCTGGGCGTCGGCCACACGACGATCATTATTATTACGATTGTTATAATAAGTATTCTGTTCTTCATTCAGCATGCGGGAACGAGCAAGATTGGAAAGGCATTCGGCCCGGTGATGCTGCTCTGGTTCTCCATGCTCGGCATCTCCGGCATCATTCATATCTGCGGAGATGTTTCCGTTCTGGAGGCATTCAATCCCCTTTGGGCGGTGCGGATATTAGTCAGCCCGTATAACCGCCTGGGCTTCATGATATTGGGAAGCGTTTTCCTTGCGACAACGGGCGCCGAGGCGCTGTATGCCGATATGGGCCACGTTGGGAAGGTAAACATATATGCCAGCTGGCCGTTTGTAAAAATCTGCCTGCTGCTCAATTACCTGGGGCAGGGCGCATGGCTTATAGAAAATCTCGGAAACAGCAGCCTTGCCGCCATAGAAGACATGAACCCGTTTTTCCTGATGCTGCCGGAGTCTTTCCGTCCCTTTGCGGTCCTGATGGGCGCGGCGGCTGCAATCATTGCATCGCAGGCACTTATTACCGGCTCCTACACCCTGGTTTCCGAAGCGATAAGCATCGACCTGATGCCGCACATGCAGATACGCTATCCGTCGGAAACAAAAGGACAGCTGTATATCCCGCTTGTCAATTCCGTCCTCTGGATTCTGTGCTGCCTTGTCATCCTGATTTTCCGTACGGGCGCCCACATGGAATCCGCCTACGGCCTTGCCATCACCGTAACCATGCTGATGACGACGCTGCTGCTGTCCGTCTATCTGTGGAAAGTGCGGGGAAGGACAGCCGGCGCGATAGCGGTATTGCTTGTTTTCGGCTCCATCGAATCGGTCTTCTTTATTTCCAGCCTGAGCAAATTTGCAAGCGGCGGCTGGTTTGCCGTTTTGCTTGCGCTCATCCTTATCTATGTGATGGTGGTTTGGTACCGCGGAACGCAGATAGAAAGAAAGCAGCGAGTGTCGCTTCGGATGCGGGATTATATTGAAAAATTGGATGAGCTGCGAAAGGACGAATCGATTCCGCGCAGTTCAGACAACATCGTCTTCATCACCAACCAGACCGATCCGGAGTATATTGACAGGGACATCCTGTACTCCATTCTGGATAAGGATCCGAAACGTGCGACGACGTACTGGTTTTTAAATGTAAAGGTAAGCGGACAGCCGTATCAGGCGACGTATATGGTCGAAAACTATAATACGGACTTTGTGTTCTTCGTCCGATTCAATCTTGGATTCAAGGTGGATCAGCGCATTAACGGCTATCTGCGCAAGGTCGTCGACGATCTGATCTCCAGCGGAGAACTGCCGGCACAGAATAAGATTCATTCCATTTACGAGCCTTCCAAGGTAGGAAATTTCAAATTCTGCTTTATTCATAAAATTCTGCCGTCGGACAGCCAGATTTCGGCGTTCGACAGCGCCGTCGTCGCGACAAAATATGCCATACGCAAGGCGGTAGAATCGGCAGTGCGGTGGTACGGACTGGAAACCGCATCCCTGCTGATCGAACAGGTTCCCCTGTTTATTCCCACAAAGCCGGACAACGCCGTCCTCCGAAGGGAAGATCGCGGCAGGTCCTGTCGGAAAGAAGAAAAGGGAAAAGAAGAATCGGCAGGAAAAATGCCGAAAAACACCCTATAAACGCGAGAAACCGCCCCTTTCAGCCTGCCTATATAGACATAAAAAAAGGCCGCCGTCTGCGCTAGGCGCGCGAACGGCGGCTGCATGTCCCGTGCAGCGGCTACTTAAACGTAAGCGGGGGGTGGTAATACTCAAAGATTACCATATCATTTCCGTTTTCGTTGACGCCGACTGCCCGGCTTGTCCAGCAGGCACGTACGGCACCCAGAAACTCTGTCAGACGGACCAGCAGCCCCTTCGGCCCGATCTTATACGCAATGAAGTTCGGCCGGCCAAGGAAATTGAGGAGGCCGTTGCTTAGAATAAATGCGACGGGATCCGAATAGGCAGGCTTGTAATCCTCCTTCGGACAGGAGAGCTGTCCTCTCATGTACTGCGGCGCATGCAACCGGAACCAGCAGACAATTCGGGGGTCAAAGCTTTCCACGCATACCGGTCCCGAATAGGAACTGAGAATATCCCGTGTTTTCCGGCACAGTTCCCGATTGTGCTTTCCGGTTTTCAGCTCCACGATCAGGGGGACTCTTCCGCCGATGCATTTCAGCACGTCAATAAACAGCGGAATCGTCTGCTTGCTGCTCCCCAGAGAAATTTCCCGCAATTCCGCATAGGTTTTTTCATCTACGCGGCTGTCTACGCCGCAGACTCGATTCAAAGTAGCGTCATGAAATACGACAACCCGTCCGTCACTGCTGAGCTGTACATCGAGTTCAATCCCATATCCCGCATCCGCTGCCGCATTGAAAGCGGCAATGGAGTTTTCGGGAATTTTCCCGTCCTCCGTATGAAGTCCGCGGTGCGCAAAATTACGTTTCTTAAACGGCTTCGCCTTCTGTCTGCCCGGCCGATACGGCGCGACAAGAAAGACAGTAAGCGCCGCAGCTCCGGCAAGGGTCCTGCCCAGGACCTTCGCTCCTTTTGAGCGTCCCATAGATTCTTCTCCTCTTTTCCATTTTGCTCGCTTTTCAATCTCAAGCAATCTCTGCGGAAGGTATTCTATCACCGAGTACGCCGACGGTCAATTTGAGCGAAGTTCTCCTTCCGGCACCCGACTCCCGCAGCCGCAAGGAAAATCCCCGCAGCAGAAGAACGTGTCGGCAGAAGCCCGGAAGGCCGGGGATTTGTTCGGGACAATGCCAAGTCTTACGCGGCGGGGAAAGGGAGAGGTTCCTTAGGGCCCTCTTCCGAGGACGGAGGTTAGAGAATGGGAATCTTTATTTTCAGATCGCTCAAAGGCCAGGAGGAGCAGGCGTGAAACCAGCCCATTTCCCTGTCCATGAGACGACGTCCGTCACCGATAGGAGAAACAAAGATATCTCCGCGCAGAAGCTGGCTGCGGCAGAAGCCGCAGGCACCGTTTCGACAGTGCGTATCAATGGCAATGCCCGCCCGCTCCAGAGCTACGGCAACGGGCTCGGAAGCCGCTGCATCAATCGTATCTTCTTGAATGCCGCGGACCACAGTGATCCGGAAGGTTTTTTCCTCTGTTCCCTTGGGGTATCCCGGGAGAGTCGAAACATCCTTGGGATTATTCACGACATCATGCCGGAAGCGGCGTTCGGGGACGTTCATTTCTTCCAGAGCCTTTTTTACGAACGTATACATTGCCAAGGGTCCGCAGAACATGAACGTGCTGTCGGGGCAGGCGTATTTTTCAATGATTTCCTTTGAAATAAATCCTTTTTCGCCGTTCCAGTCCGGCTCATCGGACAGCACATGCACCACTTTCACCGCCGGACAGCGGCTTTCAATCTCCGCAAGCTCTTTTTGCAGGACGATATCATCCGCCTTGACGGAACCGTATAGGATGGTCAGACGGCATCCCTTCATGCTGCCGTCGGCAATCTCCTTTGCCATAGAATAAAACGGCGTAATGCCGCTGCCGCCGGCCAGCGCTAAAATATCCGACGTATCTCGGAGCGGCTCCCAGTAAAACGTACCGAAAGGCAGGTTCCCGTCCAGAATGTCCCCTTCCTTCACGTTTTCAAAGAAAAAGTCCGGGACAAGATAGGGTACGTTGCGGCGAATGGTGATCTCAAAAAACGGGTGCTCGCCTCTGGCTTCGAAGGGAGAGGAACTCAGGGTATAGGGTCGGGAGAGAACGCTTTCCCCTATCTTCAGGCGAAAATTTACGTATTGACCGCACTGAAAGACGGGAATATGTCCGTCCACGGACGAAAACCGGTAAGTCCGGGAAGTCGGAGACGCTTCCCGAATGCTTTCCACTTTAAATTTCATGGCGGCAGGGTGCAGCGCGTCCGCAAGTTCACGGATCGGGTCTTTTCGATCGGGAACGGAGGAGGCCTCCGCGACTTTTTCCTCCCGGAGCTTCGTTACCCGCTTTGCGCCATTGATATCCTGAAAAAATCCTTTTACTTTGATTCCGCTCATTGTGCAGCCTCCCTTTTCTCCATCGCCTTCGCCACCGCCATAGCGGCGGCCCGTCCGTTTGTTATCTGCGGAGACATTCCGTTGCCCGCCATCGCATGGGCGCCGGCAAATTCCAAACCTTCAATAAAGTGTTCCTGCGCGGCTGTCTGCAGCCTTGCCACCGCATGGTTGTCCATGGAGTGGGAATATCCGTAAATGCTTCCTTTCCAGGCACCTACATAGTGAGAAATCGTTATCGGCGTCGAAACTTCGATCTCTTCCAGACGATCCCGGAAGTCTACGCCGGTGACCTGAATGCAGGAATCAATCATTTCGGATGCAAGCCGGCGCTTTAGGGGATAATATTCTTCTTCCCGGATGTCTTCAAAAGGCCGGACGGGCACAAGTGCGGTGATGGAAAGCTGGGTGTGTCCTTTCGGAACGCAGTTCGGATTTGCGTAATTGAGACAGATGGATGTGATGTAGTTATACGGTTCCGTAAGATTTGAATAGTTCTTCCAGATTTCATTCGTGTCCAGTGTTGTGCCGGAGAAGGTGGAATAATTCTTAATCCCGTTTTCCTCCGGCGTGCCCTCGATCACCATCATGACGGAAACCGGACAGACGGAAAGCCGCTTGCTGTTCACAACGCGGATCGCTCCTTCCGGGACCTCCTCGGGCGGCTCAATCATCTGCGTATAGACGCGGTTCGGGTAGGCACCGCTGATGACATAATCGCAGGCGATAGTATCCCCGCGGAGGGTACGAACTCCGCATACGCGCCCGTTTTTCACCAGGATCTTTTCGACTTCCTGCTTAAATTCAAACTGGGCTCCGTTTTCCTCTGCGCGACGCTCCATTTTCATGCTGATTTCATGCGAAAAGCCCCGGCATACGTAGCTGCCCGTGAAATAATCGGCCATCAGAAACGCGTAAATGGTGAAGGGCAGACTGTCCATCGGCTCGCCGACATAGATCCAGTAGGGAGTGAGAATCTCCACGGCTTTCTGCGGAAGATGGAAAGTGCGGATCACTTCCGTTGCACTGTATCCGATCGTCCGAACGAAATCCGGGTGGTTCTTGAGCATGGAAAGATTGCTTTCCGGCTCCACCGAAAGCTTGTTCAGGCTGTCATACACGCGGCGGCAGAGTTTCATCAGCTCCAGAACTTTTTCATAGGTGCCCGGCACGGCAGCATCGACCTCATGTGCCATGCGCTCATAGCCGTCATGAAGCGTTACATCCAGATCGGAGCCAACCTTAACGACCCGATAGCATTCCGGAACCGGCATCCAGTCAATATCTACGCCCATGTCATCAAAAAATTTTCCGACCTTCAGCCGGTTGTTTTTCGGCCCGATGCTCATCATTTCATGAAGCGTCGCTTCCATCTCAAATCCGTCACGGACATAGTCCGTTGCAAGGCCGCCGGGCATATTATGCTTTTCCAGGATCAGGATATCCCGTATCCCTTTGTCCTGCAGCTGCAGCGCCGCTGCCATGCCGGCGAGACCGCCTCCGATAATGACCACATCATAGTGGTCCTTGTAGTAACGCATCTGCTTTATCCTTCCTTTCCTGCTGCAATAAAGTCTGGTATTCTTTTAGGAACCAAAAAAAACAGGAAGCCTTATAGGGGCTTCCTGTGGTCAAACATACATCGCATGATTCGCACCGCTTCAGGCGGCTCCTTGGCCATGATGGCTTCGTAAAGCTTTTCCTGCAGCTGCAATCGGACATTCTTCGGCATATCCGGGCAGTAGTATTCCTGCAGCAGCTTCATTGCGGTATCCTCCATGGAATTGATGAAAACTGGATAAAACACATTTCCGCTTGCCGCCGCAACCTGCTTATGGAACCGGAACTCCTGTCGTGCCGCTTCTTTTAGATCTTTGGGAGAAATTTCATACCCTTCGCGAATGATTTTGAATAGCTCGAAAAGGTCTTCGTTCGTCCGATTCAGAGCAGCCAGCCGAGCTGTTTCCGATTCAATAAGAATTCGGGCGCCGAGATAGCCCTCCAGAACCTGCTGGGACATTTCCCCTCCGCTTGTAAGGATGGCGTTAACGATAGGAAGCCGGCCGTCGGTCCGGTAATCGACGACAATGCAGCCCTGCCTTCCCGCCTGCCGCACCACTCCGTTTGCGGCGAGCTCCGCCAGTCCGCTACGGACGACTGTGCGGCTGATGCCCATTTCAGCAGCGAGAGCGCGCTCGGGGGGAAGCCGCTTCCCGATAGGATATTTTCCGGAAATGACTCCTCGCGTAATGGTATTGACGAATTGATCCTTTAAGGTTTCTTTTTGCATGCCAACTCTCACTTTGGTATCTATATAAGAACCATAATATATTTTTGGTATTACCATTTATTTCTTATCAAAAAAAAGATCCGATGTCAAGAATCCAGCGGAAGGGAAGCCGGATTTCTGCGCAAAGCAGAGGATCTGTGTTATAATCACATCAGCTTTCACGCTAGAGAAATTGTAGGAAAATGTATCTTTAAGGGGAAGGAGACGCGGCTCCGCCGCCGGCTGTCATGAAACTCAACTACAAAAGAACGATCTGCGTAGGCTTTGCATTCTTTCTTATCTGCGCATTCTGGCAGGCCTACAACAATACGATACCGCTGATTCTCACGAACAAGTTCGGAATGTCTCAAACATGGTCCGGTCTTGTAATGGCGCTGGATAATATCCTTGCGATTTTTCTTTTGCCGCTGTTCGGAATGATTTCCGATCGATGCCGCAGTCCGCGCGGGCGGCGCACACCATTTATTGTCATCGGCACGATTGCTGCGGCGATCTGCCTTGTCGGGCTGGCGTTTATTGACAATGCGCAGCTGCAGCATCTCGGCGCCGCTGCCGAGATTGATGATCCGGCGGCGCTCGCCCAGATTTACGAAACGGAAAGCGACCTTTCCCTTCAGACGCCGGACGGGGAAAATTATATTCTGTCCGAACGGTTTTCGGAGGAAGAATTTACCGCCATTCAAAGCCAGATTACGGACAGCACGGGCAAGACAGTCACAAATCCCGATTACACGAACTATGTCGTACCCGCAAGGCAGGCCTATGCTTCGCAGGTAACGAAAGCCTCTCCAAGCACGCTAGTTCTGTTTATGATCGTACTGCTGCTTGCGCTGCTCGCGATGGCAAGCTTTCGGTCGCCGGCCGTCGCACTTATGCCGGATGTTACCATGAAGCCCCTGCGCAGCAAGGCAAACGCGGTTATAAACCTTATGGGCACCGTGGGAGGAATTCTTGTGCTGGGCCTCGGAATTGCCTTTGCGACAAGCGCCGTGCGCAACTCCTATATGAGCTACGTCGGATATTTTGCCGTCATTGCGGGGATCATGCTGCTGGCGCTTGCGATTTTCCTGCTGACCGTCCGCGAGCCGCAGTTTGTCGAAGAGATGCACGCGGACAGTGTCCGATACGGCATTGAGGAGGAGAACGCCGACGAATCCGCCAGCCGAAAGCTGAAGCCGGAGGAAAAGCGATCGCTCTTCTTTATTTTGGCGTCCATCGTACTGTGGTTCATGGGATATAACGCGATTATTTCCAAATACTCCGTTTACGCCAGCAATATCCTGCATAAGGATTACAACCTGACGCTGATGATAGCGCAGGTCGCGGCGATCATCAGCTACCTGCCCGTAGGAGCCATCGCTTCCAAAATCGGAAGGAAGAAGACGATTCTCGCCGGCGTTGTGATGCTTACGGTCGCGTTCGGAAGCGCGGCGTTTATGCGGGCCGACAGTCCGACACTTCTGATGAACTGCCTGTTCGCACTGGCCGGCATCGCCTGGGCAACCATTAACGTGAATTCCTTCCCCATGGTGGTGGAGCTGTGCTCCGGAGGCGATGTTGGAAAATATACCGGATTCTATTACACTGCGTCCATGGCGGCGCAGATTGTTACCCCGATATTTTCCGGCTGGCTGATGGACACCTTCGGGATGACGGTACTCTTCCCGTATGCGGCGATCTTTGCTGGCCTGGCATTTGTCACCATGATTTTTGTGAAGCACGGCGATTCTGTCCTGCCGGCCGGACAGAAGGAAAAAACCGCAGGCACTGCCGGCGAATAAGGGAAGAGGACGAAGACCATGCTCCGAATTGCTGCCGTCGTCGTGACCTACAATCGAAAACGGATGCTTCTTCGCTGCCTGAACTGCTTGCTTGGGCAGAAAGAAGCACACTGCGACATCCTTGTGGTTGACAATGCCAGCACGGACGGCACGGAGGAAGCCCTTTCCTCCTATCGAAAGAATCGGCGCATATACTATTGCAATACTGGGAGGAATCTCGGCGGAGCCGGAGGCTTTTCCTTTGGGATGCGGGAAGCCGTTCAGCGAGGCTACGAAGGCATCTGGGCTATGGACGATGATGCTCTCCCGGAACCGGATGCTCTTTCAAAGCTGCTGGATGCGGATGCAAAACTTGCTGGCAACTATGGCTTTCTCTGCAGCGCGGTTTACTGGAAGGACGGGAGCCTCTGCAGGATGAACCGCCCGCGGACCGGCCTCTGCCGGAAGCTGGCAGATTACACTCCCGGTCTCAAGCCGGTTATCATGGCTTCTTTTGTTTCCTTTTTTGTCCGCAGCTCTACCGTCCAGAGAGTCGGGCTTCCTATTCCCGAGTTCTTTATTTGGTCGGATGATCTGGAATATTCCAGACGAATCTCCCGCCAGACAAAATGCTACGCAGTTCCGGAAAGCCGTATTCTGCACGCCATGGATTCCAACACTCTGGTGGGCATTGAAGCGGACTCTCCGGAGAGGCTATGGCGGTACAAATATCTTTATCGCAATGAAGTTTATGTTTTTCGAAGAGAAGGGGTCCTTGGCTGGCTTTATCTTTGGGCCAGAGTCGGCCTTCACACTTTCCGCGTACTGCGCTCTCACGCTCCCGGCAGACCTCAAAAACTCAAAATTATTTGGACTTCTTTCTTTTCCGGATTCACTTTTCATCCGGAAATTCCTACAATAGACATTGACGCTGTTCGTCGGGATAGCAGCCCAGCGATAGACTAGAGGGCTTTCGCCGCAGCAATGCGGCCCAGTCTCTCGGTACGGACTTGCCGCAAACTTCCTGCAGTAAGCGTTTCTGGACCTCCCTTGGGATAGGCTGTTTGGATTTCTTCGCCTTTCTGCTCTTGATTGTGCTGGCTGCTTCTCACGCTGTGTTCTGCGCATTTTCTCTGGCTCTGGCAACGGCAGCGGTTTGCTATATTGGAGGATTGAATATAACTTCCCTCCTTCCGTACATGCCTTACAATAATTATCTGCTCTATCAGTGCCGTTGCTATTAAGTTCTGGCATGTAAGGAACTGGTTCAAATAGCGGGAAGGCTTCTGCACAGATCGGTTTTCCAGAAGTGGTGGAGCTCCGCCGTAATGGTCTGCTAAAAAACTCAGAATCCGCACGAACTCTCTGGAGCAACGTGCGGGTTTCCTGTTATTTATAAAGAAAAGGCCTTGCTGTATACTTTAAAAACTGTGTTCCTGGCGGCGATGCAGAAATTTTGCTGCGAGAAAGGCTTTTACCTTTCCCCGGATATCCACTTTACCGATATACAGGAAAGGAACTTCCCCGATGTCCCGATCCTGCAGAATTCCTTCCTGTTTTTTCTTTTCCAGCCAGACATTGAACAGCAGCTCTCCGATCCGGCCGACGTACCGTTTTTGAAAATCCGTCCTTCCGGCGGTTCCGATGCGGGTATAGAGTTCATCGAGCAGGGGAAACAGCCAGCTGCAGTACTCGTCCAGCAGCGTGCGCGGCAGCACCATCATGTTGAACATATAGCCCCAGGTCCGCCCGAGGGCACGGCTCCAGGCACGCAGCGCCGGGGGATCCGACTGCGCCAGGATTTCCCGCATTGCGACGAGTTCCGCGTCCCCCTGCGTATGGGCGTAATGGCTCTGCAGCGTTTCAATGAAATACCGGCGGCGGCAGGGAACGATAAGTTTTTTCCGCCGCAGAAGGCGCTGCGCGGTCCGCGTACGGAGAATGGAAGCGTAAGGATCCCGGCGAAGCGGCGGCCCATGGCGGAAATAACGCCGGTAATGCACCAGCCCGATATAATCCGCGGGCAGATTCTTCCAGGCCCAGTACAGTCCGGTCAATTCGCAGTAGCAGGCATTTTTCCGGGAGATGTTATCACCCGTATCGTCCCGGGCGTATCCGATGCCCGGCTTGCCCGACGATCCGACCTGCAGCGGCAGGTACATTGGATCCTCCGGCATGCGGCAGGGCTCTGTCGTAGCAACAATAATGCGGATAACAGGTTTCTTCCGACGCTCCATCGTTTCGACACTCCTAATCGACCCAGCGCTTTATATCCTGGGGGCGCAGAAGTCGCGTTTCCCGGCATTTTCCTTTGCCGAATACGGCTTCCATGCCTTGCTTGTACTCGGAATAGAAATCGCGCGGCATCAGAGCCTGCACGCATCCGGCAAAGCCGCCGCCATGTACTCGCCAGGCGCCGATCCCGTCCAGAAGTTTTGCGCTGCATTCCAAGCCCTGTTCCAGACGCGTGTCGCCGGTTGCACTTGTGACAATATTGTTGAGATATTTTTCCGAAGACCGCCCGGATTCATTCATAAGACGCATATAGGTCTCTCCGTCTTTCCGGAGGAGCGCGTCCCGCATTTTAGGAACCCGCTCATTTTCTTCAAAGAAATGCAGAGCGCGGCGGACCGGACGGTCTGCGGTGTTCCAATGCTTGGCATAAAATTCCTCCGGCGGGACCTCCGCCAGAGTTTCCTTCTCAAACAGTCCCGCGACGTACTGCATATCCGCGGGGATGCGGGCATAGGAGGAATTGAGGCCGGCGTGACTGCCTCCGGTGTCCGTCAGACAAAGCTTCAGTCCCATGGATCGAAAGTCGGCATCGAGCATCTGCAGCTCGCCTGTGTAGAAATCCGCATAGACGCAGCCTCCCAGTACGCACGCGATCTGATCCATCAGGCCGCAGGGCTTTCCAAAATGGCGGTTCTCGGCTTCCTTGGCTGTGCGTGCGAGGACCAGCGGGGACACTCGGTCCCCGTTATAGTAGCGGTTGAAAATTTTTCCTATTAAAACGGAAAAGGCGGCCGATGAGGAAAGGCCGGAACCGGCGGAAAGGGTGCTCCGGACTCTGGCGAAAAATCCTCCGATGTTCAGATCCAGCTGCCGAAAAGCCCAGGCAACGCCGCGGACCAAGGCTTCGGTTGTTCCAAACTCTTCCGGACGGACGTCCAGGGAATGCAGCTGGACCTTTATCGTACCGAAGCCATGCGACTGTATTTCTACCAGAGAAGAATCGGTCGGAACACATTCCGCAACAAGCCCCCGGCGGACCGCTGCGGCGAGTACACGGCCTTGCTGATGGTCCGTATGATTGCCGGCAAGCTCGGTTCTCCCGGGAGAGAAAAAGACATCATTTGGCATGCAAATTCCGCTCCTTTTTGCATTCTCGGATTCTATGCGAAAAAACATTAATATTGTTTAAAGCATTGCGCTCTGCAGAAGCCGCGGAAAAGCTCCGGAAAAAGGTGCCGAAGGCTATGCGGAGCATAGGAAGAGACTTGACTTCGACCGAAGAATCATGCGATATCTATGTCTTCCGGCAGAACAGACATCAGTTCCTCTTTGGAAGGATCCTTCATTGCGGCGACGCGGTTAGACTGCGCGGCGACCATGTCTTCAAATCGGTTTCGGACATCCCGTCCGTTTCCGAAATTCTCCCCGCGATCCTTATAAAGCTTCCGAAATCCGGAAACGGCTTTTTTCTCCGCTTCCTTGGTAAGGGTGTAGCCGTTTTCCCTGCACTGCATCCGAAAGATTTCCATCAGCTGATCGCCGTTGTAATCCGGGAAGAAAAAGTATTTGTTGAAGCGGCTTTCAAGACCGGGGTTGGAGGAAAGGAACTTCCGCATCGGCTCGGTATAGCCGGCGACGATGACAACGAGATTGTCCCGGTTGTCTTCCATCCCCTTGAGCAGCGTTTCGATGGCTTCCCGGCCGAAATCGTTTTCACCGCCGGAGGACAGGGAATAGGCTTCATCAATGAAAAGCACGCCGCCCAGCGCAGATTGAATCAGCTGCTGTGTTTTCAGGGCGGTCTGACCGACATAGCCTGCGACCAGGCCGGAACGATCCGTTTCAATGAGCTGTCCTTTCGTCAAAGCTCCTGCGGCGGCGTACAACTGCCCCATAAGACGGGCAACGGTGGTTTTTCCGGTCCCGGGATTTCCGACAAAAACCATATGAAGAGACATCGGAGGAACCGGCAAATCGTTTGCCTGCCGAAGCTTGCGGACTTTCACCAGGTTTACGAGGCTTTTCACATCCCTTTTGATATCCTCCAGACCGACAAGGCCTTCCAGTTCTTCCAGAAGTTCGTCCATGCTTTTCTTCGGCGGCTCCTTCGGCTGCACCGGCGGCTGCTGCGCCGTGCCGCCCGCCGTATTTTCACGAACCGTGTTTTTTTCCAGAAAGCTCTTTTCGTCGGTCGTAATGTATTCCATGGGATCCAAGCCCTGCTTGGATTTTTTTACGCCGCTTGAGTCGCAAATGGCGGTCAGCTTGTCGGTAATATCCGTAATATACCGGGCTTCCTCTAAGTTGACATCGTCATCGCAGGCGGCAAGATAGAGGAGAAAAACGGTTGTCATGCGGACAAAAATGCGCGAATTGTCCGTGTTGTGCTTTGCGTCGGATTCCGCCAGATCGAAAAAGAAGATGGGCGGGAAAAAGGGTTCTTTCTTGCATACTTTTTCGGTCATGGACCAAAGGAGCCAGGAAGGCTGCGGCTGCCCTTTCGAATAGATCTGGTTCGCCATATCCACCTGCTCCTGCGTGAGGGAAGGGGCAAAGCCCCAGAGCCCGAAGGCGCAGCTGGTGACAAATCGGTCCAGATCCCCCGCCAGAGAGGGACTGGAGGCGCGGTAGAAGGCTTCGGTATTGTTAATGTACAGTTTGTGGAAATCCTGTGGGTTTTTTTTCCAGGTAGTAGGCATGGCAAGCTCCGTTTCCGTTTCCGCATGGTTTCTAGAATTCGCGTCAATTATAACGCGGGGGAAAATGGTTGACAATAGGAACCGGGCCGGTTGCAGAGCATGGTATAATCAGAATAAAATGCATGGGAAGGAAGCGGAAGTATGGCAGAAATTGACATCGTGTCGGGATTTCTGGGTGCAGGAAAAACAACCCTGATCCGAAAGCTTCTCAAGGAAGCGCTTCCGGGACAGCAGGTTGTTCTGATAGAAAATGAATTCGGCGAAATTGCCATCGACGGAGGATTTCTTCAGGACGCAGGAATCCGTATTACGGAAATGAATTCGGGATGCATCTGCTGCACGCTGGTCGGGGACTTCAAGAAAGCTCTGGAAGAGGTGATTGCAAAGTACAGCCCGGATCGGATTCTTATTGAGCCATCCGGCGTGGGAAAGCTGTCGGACGTGGCCCGTGCGGTTTCCGCTGTGGGCACTGCGGCGAAACTGGGCGGAAAGGTAACGGTCGTAGATGCGAACAAGTGCAAGATGTACTTTCGCAATTTCGGAGAATTCTTCGAGGATCAGGTCCGGAACGCCGATGTGCTGGTCCTGAGCCGTACCGGATCAATAAAGGAAGCGAAGCTGCTGGAAGCGACGGAGCTTTTGAAGGGACTCAATCCGGACGCCGTTCTTATCACGACGCCCTGGGATCAGCTTACGGGAAAGCAGTTTCTGGACGCGATGGAACACCGCAGCACGCTTGCGGCAGAACTTGCGGCGCTGGAAGCGGAAGAGCATGCCGACGAGGAGGACGAGACGGAAGAAGCCTGCGGCACGGAGCGGCCCGGCGAGGACAGTTCCCACCACCATCACCACCATCACCATCATGCGGGGGAGCATGATGCGGACGAGATATTTACCAGCTGGGGATGCGAAACGCCCCGAAAATATACCCGCGAAGAATTGGAGGCTATGCTCCGGGCACTGGATCGCACCGAGGAATATGGACAGGTCCTTCGGGCGAAAGGAATGCTGGCAGGAGAAAACGGACAATGGCTGTATTTTGATTACGTGCCCGGAGAGGCCGATATCCGGAACGGCAGCCCGGTTGTTACAGGAAGATTCTGCGTCATTGGCTCCGGCATGAAGGAAGACGCACTGAAGGAGCTGTTTAAAATTGGCTGAAGCACCTGAATTTCCGGTTTATCTTTTTACGGGATTTCTGGATGCGGGGAAAACGACGTTTATCCAGACAACTCTGGAAGATGAGCGATTCAACAAAGGGGAGCGGACGCTTCTGCTGGTCTGCGAGGAAGGGGAAGTAGAATTGAATCCGGAGACATTTTCCGGAAAAAATGTCTTCGTCCGCAGAATTGAAAGCGAAGCGGATCTGCGGCTGGAAAGATTGGCGGCCCTTCGGCAGGACACCCGGGCGGAGCGGGTTATGGTTGAGTACAACGGGATGTGGATGCTGGACAGTTTCTACCAGGCGATGCCGAAAGAATGGGCGGTTTATCAGGAATTTATGTTTGCGGACGCCCGGACGTTCCCCGCGTACAATACAAACATGCGCCAGCTTGTCTACGATAAGCTGAAAAGCTGCGAACTGGTTGTTTTCAACCGCTTCGACAGCAACATGGATAAAATGGTCTTTCATAAAATTGTCCGCGGTGCGTCCCGCCGGGCGGATATCGCATACGAATACGGGCCGGATACGGTGGAATATGACGACATAGAAGATCCGCTGCCGTTTGATGTCAACGCCCCGATTATTAAGATTGGAGACGAAGACTATGCGATCTGGTATCGGGACCTGACGGAAAATCCCCAAACCTATGAAAACAAGAAAGTGCAGTTGAAGTGCCGGGCGCTGCTCCGCAGGAAACTCCCGAAAAATACATTCATCATCGGACGGCATGTAATGACGTGCTGCGTGCAGGATATTCAATTCTCCGCGCTGGTGTGCGAATGGAATAAGGCGGATACGCTGAAAAAGGATTCCTGGATGATCCTGACGGCGCAGGTAAACTTCCGCTATCATGAAGCCTATGGAGAAAAAGGCCCTGTTCTGACCTATATTACGGCGGAAGAATGCGCCGTACCGGACGACCCGGTCGCGACATTCTATTAGGGAACAGGAAACCTTAGTCGGAAAAACGGGGGAGCCGCATGGCTCCCCCGTATGCATGTGGTGCGCCCGGCAAAGCGTCCGGAACGCTTAGGAATTGGCAGCAATAATCATTTCGCACAGGGTGTTATAAATTTCGTCATCGTTTTCCAGCATGTAGAATACCGCGTTTACATTGGCTGCGGAAACTTTTATTCCGCCGAAGACGCTGGTTCCTACCGCACGGATGCATTTCATGGGAATGCAGACGTCCCGATGGAAGGAGCACTGCCCTGTAATATACCCGCTTGCGATAATAACCTTGCATTTGCTGATTGCGTAATTAATAAGCAGCTGCAGCAGAAGAAGCCCGGCGACAGGGTACGCAAGCAGACTGAGGGATATAGCACCGGTGACGGCGCAAATCGCAGCGATCAACGCAACGGCGCTGGTGTAAGTAATATTGAACGGCGCAAGGTTCTTTGCCTTGCCCTGCAGAAGAATTTCGTCCGGGTTCTTTTTGGAGCCGGCTGTATACCGATCACGGTAAGGACCGGATTTAATAATGCTCAGATTCTTTGCGAAGACTTCGCTGTCCGGGGCAAGAGAAACTGCCGTCTCCGCGTAGCGGATCGCCAGCTCCCGGTTTCTTACGACAGGAGTGCCGCGGTAGAATAGAATGGCCGCTTCGTTTGCCGCGCGGGCGTTGCCCAAATCTGCAGATTTTGTATACCACCGGAGAGACGTTTCTTCATTCCGTGCCTGGAACCCCTTATGCCGATACGGGTCGTAATTCAGCCCCAGAATCAGGCAGGCCTGTGCATCGCCCTTATCTCCCATATCCTCCAAACGCCGGACGTATGCATTGCGTTCTTCCTGCGACTGTGCGGCGCTGTATCCCTCCAGGATATTGGACACGGTCCAAGGCTGTTCCGGAACGGAGGAAATTTCTGCATCCGTGGAAGACCCGGCGGGCTCCGGCCCCGGAAGCTCCGACGAGGGTGCAGTATCATCCAGAATTTCGGCGGAGGTTTCCTTCGCGGCATTTTCGAGCTCGTCAGTTTCAGAAACCGCAGAGGAAAGCACCGTTTCTTCCGATGCGGTCTTTTCCGGAGCGTCTTCTGCCTCCGCATCCTCACTTGAAGCCGCCGATTCCTCTTCCGGAGAAGAAGCTTCTGCGGCAGGCTCTTCCACAGCCGGAGCCGCTTCCGTCACGGCTTCCGCCTCAATATCGGAGTCTGCGACTTCCTCATCCGAAGAAGAG
This sequence comes from uncultured Eubacteriales bacterium, assembly GCA_900313925.1. GTDB lineage: Bacteria > Bacillota > Clostridia > Oscillospirales > Oscillospiraceae > UBA2922. Next base: position 90,284 of record OMTF01000026.1, read on the forward strand.
GCTTGCACAGGGGCTTCTTCCGCAGCCGGACCCGATTCTGTTTCCGCTGCGGCTTCTATATCGGAGTCCGCCCAATCTTCATCCAGGACTGGCTCCTTCGCGCAAGGTTTCCCCTTGACCGGAGCCGATTCCGTTTCCGCTGCGGCTTCTATATCGGAGTCCGACCCATCTTCATCCAGGAGATGCGCTTTCGCGTAAGGTTTCTCCTCGACCGGAGCCATTTCCGTCACGGCTTCCACCTCAGTATCGGAGTCTGCTCCTTCCTCTTCCGAAAAAGAGGCTTGCGCGGGAGTCTCTTCCGCAGCCGGGGCCGATTCCGCTTCCACTGCGGTTTCTATGTCGGAGTCCGCCCAATCTTCATCCAGAACCGGCGCCACCGTAGAGGAATTCTCCACCGCAGTTGCGGCTTCCGCTTCGATATCGGAATCGGACCAATTGTCATCCAGGAAGGAGGCGTCTGCAGCGGATTCTTCCGCAACCTCCTGCGGATCGTCCGCTGCCGTGGCTGTAGTCTCCGCAGCGGGGAAATCCGTTTCCACCGGCTTCGGAGATAAAGAAGTTTTCACCGCGGTCCCGAGGACAGCCGGGCGGTCCATCGGCTCCGCAGAAGAAAGGATCGGCTCTTCCGCCGGGAGTGCTGCAGCAGGCGCATTCTTTGCCTGTGCGGTTCGTTTTTTTGCGGAGGAAGAACCGGATTTCCGCTTTCTTCCGCGTGTCGGCTCTGGCAGAGGACATACGAAAGGTCCGTCAAACAGGGGCATCTGTTCATATTGTTTCTTGCTCATGAAATTACTATCTCCCAAGATTTTCAAAGTCCTGCAGAGAATAATACAGGAAAAAATCAAGAATATAATGAAAAACTAACTGCCGATGCAATATTAATAAATTTAACATAAATAAGGCAATATTACAACGGTAACGCCGCGGTGGACCGCGTCAAGTTGTTGCGGAGTTTTTTCTTGACAGAGATCAACTGGCAAGATTATTCCTACATGCCCCCAGACTGCGAATCCATCTCTGTGTCGCACTGTTG